>JAIOJU010000030.1 GCA_019911765.1 Thiobacillus sp. | reverse complement strand
CCTGCATGGGCGCCTGTCCGGTGCGCGTGATCTCGTTCGAGAACTACTCGGTCAATACCGTCGGCGCGCAGATCAAGGCAGTCGATATCCCGGACGAGTTTTCCGAAAAGCCGCGCATCCTGATTCTGGCCTGCGAAAACGACGCCTATCCGGCACTCGACATGGCAGGTATGAGTCATAACGAATACTCGGCTTTTGTGCGCATCATTCCGATCCGCTGCCTGGGCTCGGTCAACACCATCTGGATTACCGACGCGCTGAACGCCGGTTACGACGGCGTGATGCTGATGGGCTGCAAATCGGGTGACGAGTATCAGTGCCACTTCGTCAAGGGTTCCGAACTGGGCCGGGTACGCATGTCCAAGATCGACGACACGCTGAAAACGCTCAACCTCGAATCCGAGCGCGTGCGTGATCTCGAAGTCGCCATTACCGATATCGAGCGGGTACCCGAGATGATCAACAAATACGCCGCAGAGCTTGTTGCTGTTGGCCCCAGCCCGTTCAAAGGCTTCTAACAGGAGACCCCCATGAGTGCAAATACTGCAGTGGCGGATAAATACCGCAACAACTTCCTGAAGGAAATCGAAGAACAGGTCGAGATGGGCGACTGGGTGAAGATGTGCATGCAATGCGGCGTCTGCTCCGGTTCCTGTCCAACCAATTTCCAGAGCGCGTGGGAACACCCGCCGCAGGAACTCTTCATGATGATCCGCGCCGGCAAGCGCGAAGAAGTGCTGACCTCCACCTCGATGTGGAACTGCACCTCCTGCTACAACTGCATCGTGCGTTGCCCGCGCAAGTTGCCGATCACGCACATCATGCATGGCATCGCCGAGTATGCGCATCGTATCGGCATGGCGCCGAAGATGCAGCCAACCCGCTTTTTCAGCGGACTGTTCTGGAAAAACGCGACCCATACCGGGCGCGTCAACGAGCTCAAGCTGTCGATGGGCCTGTACTTCAAGGATGGTTTCGTTCAGGGCATCAAGAACGGCATGGCGATGCAATCGGTCGCACTGGGTCTGGTCAAGGCCGGACGCCTGAATGTGATGGAACTGTTCGGCGGTCACAAGTGCAAGGATCAAAAGAAAATCCATGCCATGCTGGCAAAAGCCTACGAAATCGAGCGCACGCGCAAAGCTGCCAAGATGGCGGGCTGAGGAGAGAAATATGGCAAAACATGAATACGCGTTTTACCCCGGTTGTTCGTCGCAGAAAGGCGCTTCCGCATCCAACTACCTCACTTCGGTCGAGTCGATGTGCAAGACGCTCGACGTCAAGCTGACCGAGATTCCCGACTGGAACTGCTGCGGTGCCTCGATCGGTTATGCCGAGGCGGGCGAACTGCCGCGCCACGTGCTGAATGCGCGCAACTTCGCGCTGTCCGAAAAGAATCTGCCCGGGCAGGAGATGGTCGCGACCTGTGCCGCCTGCTGGCTGGGCGCGCGCGAAACCCGCGAGCGCCTGACGCACTCCGATACGCTGATGGCGGACACCCGCGAAGCGCTGAAGGAAGCCGGTCTCACGATCAACGAGATGCCTGAGATTCGCCACATGGTCGAAGTGCTGATCGAGGACCTCGGCTTCGAGGAAATGGCCAGGCACGTCGTGCGTCCGCTGGAAGGCGTCAAGATCGCAGGCTATGTCGGCTGCCAGACCAACCGTCCGTTTGGCGTGGCCGGTGAATCCTTCGAAAACCCGGCCTATCTCGACAAGATGGTCGAGATGGTCGGTGCCGAATCGATTCCCGAATACGACATGAAAGTGACCTGCTGTGGCGGCGCGCTGGCGTTTTCCGAGCCGGAAAAGGCCCAGGCGCAGATCAAGGATATCGTCGAGTCAGCCTACGACCACGGCGCCGAGATGATCGTGACGCCGTGCCCGCTGTGCCAGGCCAACGTCGAGATCTATCAGGGCCAGATCAACCAGCGCTATGGCACCAAGTTCAACATCCCGGTGATGTATTACAGCCAGCTGATGGTGGTTGCGTACGGTGGCGATGCCAAGGCCGCGGCACTCAATGGCCAGCTCATCAAGGCGCGTCGTCTGGAAGAGATCGCGGCCAAGCCGGTCAAGCGCTGAGACGTTTCGGGTAGCCAATCAAACAGGGGCATGCAGCCCCTGTTTTTTTATGTAATTACGTAGGCAGAGTGTGCTGACAGCAGATCGCTGCCAGACTTTGATGTGATGGTGTCAATTCAGTTGCTGGACGGGCTCAGCTGCTTGTTTGGCGTGCTCTGCCGCTTCATCGGTGGGCACCTCGGCGGATGCCTTGGCTTCATTCGGGATTTGGGCTGGCTTGCGACCATCATGCAAGGCGATTTTCCGCAGAAAGGCGCACAACGCGTGGCTGGCCTGGTCGAACGCCCCGGCCGAGGCAAGCGCCTGGCGCGCGGCTTCAAAATTTTTCTGCTTGATGTTGTTGACGATATCACCGACCACCCGATGAAACTGGGCATGTAATACGCAGGTTTTTGCGTGGTTTTCGGGTGAAAGCATGCGCTGCCCGCCATCTTCAAGCCACTTGCCGAGTTTGCAGGCATCGGTATGGCTGACTACCGACAAGTCCATTCCTGCCTTGCCGTTCAGAAAATCCCGAAATTTGGCTTTCCAGGCTCCGTGCACCTGGATGGCATCTTCGATATCGCTTTTGATTCCCATGGGTTCTCCGCTACACAGTCAGTCCTGTAAGTCATAACGGCGTCAGGCTGCATTCTTTTAGGGCTAGGGCTTGAACGCCCCGGTGTGTTGGTTGTTCCATCGTCGCGCAGAGCGCGCAAAGAGCGCGAGCATTTCCTATCAGCGGACAGCAGACAGGTACCGTCAGGGTTTGGCGATGACGTAGCGATCACGCCCTGAATGTTTGCCTTCGTACAGCGCGGCATCGGCGCGGCTGATCGCGCTGGAGAGTTCTTCTTGCGCGTCCACCTGGGCCAGGCCGAGGGTGACAGTCAGTGTGACAGGCGGCGCGTCGGCAATCGGAATGGGCGTCGTGCGGATGGTGTTCAACAGGCGCTGTGCCGATTGCCTGGCATCTTCAACTGATTTGCACTGCATCAGCCAGAGAAACTCTTCACCTCCATATCGGTACAGCGGCTCACTGCCACGCAGATTTTGTTTGAGCGTGTTTGCCAGATGACGCAACACCAGGTCGCCTGCGGGATGGCCATAGCGGTCGTTGATGCGCTTGAAGTGATCCACATCGATCATCACTACGTAGAGCAGGCTGTGGTTACGCAGGGCGTCTTTCTGGCAGTGATTGAAGTCGCTTTCGATTCCGTAACGCAACGCGAGTCCGGTTAATGGGTCATATCGGGCAGCATTGGACAGCAGCAGTGTCTTGAAACTGGCAAGCAGGCTCAGCAATTCAGTCTGTGATTGCTCGAATACCTCCAGGTCGGTACTTTGTCCAGGTTGTCCGGCAAGTACGGCGGAACAAATCGAACGAATGGCATCATGCATCGCCCGGTGGGCTGCCTCAACATGGTGGGTGGCCTGAGCATCAAGTGCCTCGAATTGTGCTCGATGCGAAGTGAACCAGATTCCAAACCGGCAGAGTGTGTGGGCCATGGGCGAAAGCACGTCCTCACCAGGGGATGTTCGCAATACGACAAAGCGCAGAATCCGGCGCGTCCAGTTCATGTGCGCTTCAACTGCGGTATCGAGTTCTGCAATGAAGTCGTTGGTTTCGGGTGAAAGCTTGGGCATATTCGGGGGTCGGGTCAGTGTTTCAACGGAAGTCACCGGCTTTTCTGAATAGTCCAGAATGACCGTCCGGTCATTATCTCGTCAATGTAGCCCAGTATTCCAACTGTTTTGTGCCAATTAGCCTTGCCTGGATGGACATCCGGGAAGTCGGTGGCTGTAGGCCGAGTGGGGTAATCGGGCCTTCTGAGGGGCCTTGCTTGCGCGGCAGACTTGCACACGCTAGAGTCAGGCCATGCGACGTTTACGCGTATTCCTCTTTCTGCTGCTTTCCCTCGGTGTGTCCCTTCAGGGATACGCGCACGTTGCGCTGCCTGAGTTGTATTGCCCGATGGAACGGATGGCCTTGGCCGGCATGGAGGCAGAGGCGGCGCATGATTGCTGTGATGATGCAGAACAGGCCGCAGAAACCGGAAAAGTCTGCAAATCCGGTCAGCCCTGCCAGTCTGCAGGCCAGTTCTTTCCGGTTTCGTGGCTTGAAGTCCTGCCCCGGAATCCGGCTTCAAGTGCCCGCTTTCCCCATCTGGCGGATGTAAACATTTCCTTTGATCCTGCCGCCGCCTGGCGGCCTCCCGCCCAACTCTGATGTTTTGTACCGAGTGCTGCGTAGCGTCCGACTGATTGGACGCTGCGCGGCTTCCGGCGCCTAGAGCCATGCAGGCTTGTCTGGTGGCGCCATCGTGCAAGGAGTTGAAGCATGCGTATTCCTGAATGGGCTGTCCGTCAGTGTCGGCCCCCTTATTGCCGCGTGGCTGTGCTGCTGGTGCTGGCCGCTTTGGCGGGCTCGGCGTTTGCCGAATCCCTTTCCTTCGATCGTGCACTGGCGCTGGCACTACGCGAAACGCCCATGCTTCGGGCGGAGGCATCCCTGGTCGATGCGGCGCGTCAGGCGGCCATTCCGGCGGGCGAGTTGCCCGATCCAAAACTGGCTTTGGGGCTTGATAACGTGCCCATTGAAGGAGCAAACCGCTTCAGCCTGGGTAGCGAACCGATGACCATGCAGCGCATCGGTGTCATGCAGGAATTCCCCAACACGGCCAAGCGCAGTGCTCGTGTGGAGGCTGCACGCGGGCGGGTTGCACTGGGCGAAGCGCAGACGCATATCACCCGGCTCAGCGTGCTGCGGGAAACCGCCGTGGCCTGGATTGCGCGCGATGCCGTCGAGCGCCAGCTTGCCCGCATCGGTGAACTGGACACCGAAAACCGCCTGTTCGATGCCGCAGTACGGTCCCGAATTGCAGGTGGCAAGGGCAGCGTGCTGGATGCAGTGGCGTCGCGCCAGGAGGCCGCGATGATCGAAGCACGCCGGGATGACCTTGCGGCGCGCCGCCAGAAAGCCATTGCCGCGCTCAAACGCTGGGTGGGTCCGCGTGCAGAGGCGCCATTAAGCGGCACTGTGCCTGCCTGGCCGATTTCCCGCGACACGCTCGAACACGCATTGCATGGTCACCCAGAACTGGAGATATTCAATTCCAGGGGGCGCGTGATGGATGCAGAGGTGGCCGAAGCCCGTGCCGACAAGAAGCCGGACTGGGCGCTGGAGCTGGCTTACTTGAAGCGTGGCTCGCAGTTCGGCGACATGGCCATGGTGCAGGTGAGTTTTGACCTGCCGGTGTTTGCTGCCTCCCGGCAGGACCCCAGGATCGCCGCCAGGCTCGCCGAGCGCGAAGGACTGGATGCCGAGCGCGAAGCGGTGCTGCGTGAACACGCGGCCATGCTGGAATCCGATTTTGCCGAGTACCAGCGGCTCGACCGGGCCGTTAAACGCCAGCGCGACGTGCTGTTGCCATTGGCCGCTGAAAAAGTGGATCTGGCCATGGCGGGCTGGCGTGGCGGCAAGGGTGAACTTGTCGATCTGGTGATGGCGCGGCGCGAACGCATCGACGCCGAGCTGATGCTCATCGCGCTCGAAGGTGAACACCGGCAGATGGCTGCGCGGCTGCGCTATGCCTATAGCGAACATGCCGATAACCAATCCGTTGCGACTGGAGAAAAACAATGAACCGTCAAACGATCAAAAAAATAGTGCTGGTTTTTTTCGCCGTGGTTGCGCTGCTCGCCGTCGGCGTGGCGGCCGGTTTGTGGTGGGAAAGAAGCCATGTGCCAGACGGCGGGAGGGACATGCCTGCCGGTGCTGAAAAAACCGGTCGCACCGTGCTGTACTGGTACGACCCGATGGTGCCCACACAAAAATTCGACAAGCCCGGCAAGTCGCCATTCATGGATATGGAACTGGTGCCGAAATATGCCGATGAAGGCGGCGATGCCTCGACCGTGAAAATTGATCCGGGCGTAGCCCAGAATCTGGGCGTGCGTTTGGTCACGGTCACGCGTGGTGCGCTGGATACGCATGTAATGGCGACCGGCATCGTTGATTTCAATGAACGCGATATCGCCATCGTGCAGGCGCGTACGGGCGGGTTCGTGGAACGTGTGGCCAGACTGGCACCGAACGATGTCATTCAATCCGGTGCTTTCATTGCCGAGCTGCTGGTGCCGGAATGGGCTGCATTGCAGGAGGAATATCTCGCGCTCAGGGCTGTGGGCGATCCCTCGCTGGAAAGTGCGGCCCGCAACCGGATGCGGCTGGGCGGCATGCCCGAAAGCCTGATTCGTGAGGTGGCCAGAACTGGCAGGATCCGGAACCGCATCTCGATCACTGCCCCGCGCGGCGGTGTCATTCAAGCCCTCGAAGTGCGCCCCGGCATGACCTTGATGGCGGGCCAGACGCTGGCGCGCATCAATGGCATCGGCACGGTGTGGCTCGATGTCGCGGTGCCGGAAGCGCAGGCCGGATCGGTGCGGGTGGGGCAGGCCGCCGAGGCCGCCTTCGCCGCGTTTCCGGGCCAGGCGGTGCAGGGCCGTGTGACCGCCTTGCTGCCTGCGCTGGACGATGCCGCGCGTGCACTGCGGGTGCGGGTCGAACTGCCCAATAAGAATGGTCAGCTGCGACCCGGATTGTCCGCGCAGGTCAGCCTCAAGGACAGTGGCGGCGAACCGGCGCTGCGCGTGCCGACCGAAGCGGTGATCCGTACCGGCCGCCGTGTGATTGTCATCGTGGCCGAAGCAGAAGGGCGTTATCGTCCGGTCGAGGTCACCCTGGGTGCGGAATCCGGAAGCAGCACCGTCATTTTGTCCGGACTGGATGAAGGCCAAACCATTGTTGCCAGCGGTCAATTCCTGATTGATTCCGAGGCCAGCCTGCAGGGAATTGTTGCGCGTGCAGCCAATGCCATGATGACGGCGCCGATTGCGCTGCACGAGGCGGATGCCGTGATCGATGAAGTATCCGATGCCTATGTCACGTTGTCGCACGGTCCCTTCAAGACGCTGTCGATGCCCGGCATGACCATGGAGTTTCCGCTGGCCAATCCCCAAGTCGCCAAGGGGCTGAAGGCAGGCGACCGGGTGCGGGCCGCAGTGCGCGAAACCGATGAAGGCCTGCTGGTTGAAAAACTCGACAAGACCGGAGGCGCCAAGTGATCGCGCGCCTGATTCACTGGTCGGTCGCCAACCGTTTTCTGGTTTTGCTGGCGACGCTGTTCACCGTGGCATGGGGCATCTGGGCGGTGAAGACCACGCCGATTGACGCATTGCCCGATCTGTCCGATGTGCAGGTCATCATCCGCACGCCCTATCCGGGGCAGGCACCGCAGATTGTCGAAAATCAGGTCACCTATCCGCTCGCCACCACCATGCTCTCGGTGCCGGGTGCGAAAACGGTGCGCGGGTTTTCTTTTTTTGGTGACAGCTTTGTCTACGTCATTTTTGAAGACGGCACTGATCTCTACTGGGCGCGCTCGCGGGTGCTGGAATACCTCAGCCAGATTCAGTCCAAGCTGCCCAAAACGGCCGCGCCAGCGCTCGGCCCGGATGCCACCGGCGTGGGCTGGATTTATCAGTATGCATTGGTCGACCGCACCGGCAAGCACGATCTGGCGCAATTGCGCACCCTGCAGGACTGGTTTCTCAAGTACGAGCTGAAAACCCTGCCCAACGTGGCCGAAGTGGCCACCGTCGGCGGCATGGTCAGGCAGTATCAGGTGGTGCTCGACCCAGTGAAGCTCGCCAGCTTCGGCGTCACGCATGACGAGGTGATCCAGGCGATCCGCTTGGCCAACCAGGAAACCGGTGGTGCCGTGCTGGAACTGGCCGAAACCGAGTTCATGGTGCGTTCCAGCGGCTATCTCAAGAGTATTGCCGATTTCCGCGACATTCCCTTGCGGCTGGCAGGTACCACACCGGTCAACCTGGGCGACGTGGCACACATCCAGCTTGGCCCCGAAATGCGGCGCGGCATTGCCGAACTCGATGGCGAGGGCGAGACCGTCGGCGGCATCGTGGTGTTGCGTTCGGGCAAGAATGCGCGCGAGGCCATTGCCGCCGTCAAAATCAAACTCGAATCGCTCAAGGCCAGCCTGCCGTCCGGCGTGGAGATTGTGCCGACCTACGATCGCAGCAAGCTGATCGACCGTGCGATCGACAACCTGACCGGAAAACTGATCGAGGAATTCATCGTGGTGGCGTTGGTGTGCGTGCTGTTCCTGTGGCACCTGCGTTCCTCGCTGGTGGCGATTGTCTCGCTGCCGCTGGGGGTGCTGATTGCCTTCATCGTCATGCGCCAGCAGGGGATCAACGCCAACATCATGTCGCTCGGCGGCATTGCCATAGCCATCGGCGCCATGGTCGATGCGGCGGTGGTGATGATCGAAAACGCCCACAAGAAAATCGAACTGTGGAACCATGCTCATCCCGACAAAACGCTGGAAGGGGAGACACGCTGGCAGGTGATCACCGATGCGGCATGCGAAGTGGGACCGGCGCTGTTTTTCTCGCTGCTGATCATCACGCTGTCGTTCATTCCGGTGTTCACGCTGGAAGCGCAGGAAGGGCGCCTGTTCGGCCCGCTGGCCTTTACCAAGACCTACGCCATGGCCGCTGCGGCTGGACTCTCGGTCACGCTGATTCCAGTGTTGATGGGCTACTGGATCAGCGGCAGGGTTCCTGATGAGAACAAGAACCCGCTCAACCGCGGGCTCATCCGCATCTACCAGCCGCTGCTGGATATCGTGCTCAGGCATCCCAAAGTCACGATGGTTGCGGCCGCGCTGATATTCCTCACTGCGCTGTGGCCCATTAGTCGTTTGGGCGGTGAATTTCTGCCACCGCTGGACGAAGGCGACCTGCTCTACATGCCATCAGCCTTGCCGGGCTTGTCGGCGCAAAAGGCTTCCGAGCTGTTGCAGCAGACCAACCGCCTGATCAAGAGCGTGCCCGAAGTAGCCACGGTCAACGGCAAGGCCGGGCGCGCCGAAACCGCCACCGACCCGGCGCCGCTGGAAATGTTCGAGACCATTATCCAGTTCAAGCCGCGCGAGAATTGGCGGCCGGGCATGACACCGGAGAAACTGGTCGAGGAACTGGATGCCGTGGTCAAGGTGCCGGGACTCGCCAACATCTGGATTCCACCCATCCGCAACCGCATCGACATGCTCGCCACCGGCATCAAGAGTCCGGTCGGGGTCAAGGTCGCCGGCAGCAACCTGGCCGATATCGACCGCATCGCGCAGGACATCGAACGTATTGCCAGGACTGTTCCCGGTGTGAGTTCAGCTCTGGCCGAGCGACTCACCGGCGGCCGCTACATCGACGTCGACATCGACCGCGCCACCGCAGCGCGCTACGGCATGAACATCGGTGACGTGCAGTCGGCGGTGGCCAACCTCATCGGCGGCGAGAACATCGGCGAAACGGTCGAGGGGCTGGCGCGTTATCCGATCAACGTGCGTTATCCGCGCGAATGGCGCGACACACCGGCCAAGCTCGCCGCGCTGCCCATCCTCACGCCCAACGGCAGCCAGATCACGCTGGGTACGGTGGCCACCGTCAAGGTCACCGACGGCCCGCCCATGCTCAAGAGCGAGAATGCGCGACCCTCGGGCTGGGTTTATGTTGATGTGCGCGGGCGCGATCTCGCCTCCACCGTGGCCGATCTTCAGGCTGCTGTGTCTTCCAGGGTCAAGCTCGAACCCGGCATGAGCCTGGCCTATTCCGGCCAGTTCGAATTCATGGAGCGCGCCAACAAGCGGCTCAAGCTCGTCGTGCCCGCCACGCTGCTGATCATATT
>JAIOJU010000029.1 GCA_019911765.1 Thiobacillus sp. | reverse complement strand
GAATGGTTTGCATTGATCGTTACCGATTGATGAAAAAATAATCGCGCGGCCAGGATGCTTGATCAGACTGAGATTTTGGATGAAATGCTAAGGTCTTATCCACAGAAAATGTGGATGAAATGTCATGGAGCCGGATATGAGTAATGTGGTTGGCCTTGCGGGGTTTCAGTGCCGGGTTGGCAGCATGGCCATGCATTCCGTGTATGGCCTGGTCGAAGTATTTTCCCAGGATGGGTGGATGCGTGGTGTGGTCTATGAACAGCATGAAGAATTGAGCCTTGCCAATGAGAATGATGACGTGATTTTTGCTGAGCACATCGAGATGCGTGAGGCATGGGTACATGTTCGCGAGCTTACTGAAGCGGCTCTTGCGAAAGATATCGAGAACCTGCGAAAGCGTGGTCAATTTCTCTTCGACACTGTCGACTGAGTGAGGTCGACGTGCCTCATGGCGTTACATCAAGGATGCCGAAAGGCTGCGCGAACCCATGCAAAATATTACTGACTGCTTCTTGAGTTCTTTTTCAAACGGCATACAATGTTTATCATCTGGTGATAAAGTAAATCATGCAGGCCAATACCGGACTCGAAACCCTTCTGGATCTTAACGGCTACACCATAGACCAGGAGGGCGGCTATTGGGTCAAAGTCGAAGCGTGGCGAGTCCCGATCACTATCGATATTCCGCATGGAATACGCTATTCGCTGACACTGCATGAACCGTATGGAAAGCGGATTCTTGGTTACGACAACAGCCATGCCATCAAGCCGCCCAAGAAATTCAAGTTTGCTGGTCAACGTCTGCCATATGACCACAAACACCGCCATGTGGCGGACAAGGGTGTCCCCTATGAGTTCAAGGATGCCAATCAGTTACTGGCCGACTTCTTCAAGGAAGTGGATCGCGTAATAAAGGAAGCAATGAAATGAAAAAGATCGCCATCGGGATCATGTCCCAAGAGAAAATCCGCGAACGTATGCTGGCCATCGCCAAGGGAGAGTACAAACCCAAACCCGGCGAACCCAAAGTCTGGTTCACATCGATGAAATCCCTGGCTGAAGTCCTGAGCGACGACAATCGCGCCCTGCTCAAGACGATCCGTGATTCGCAACCTGAATCCATCAGCGGTCTGGCCGTTATCACCGGACGCAAACCCGGAAACCTTTCGCGCACCCTAAAAACCATGTCCCACTATGGGATAGTGGAAATGCGCCGGGAGAACCGCCACGTGCGGCCTATTGTCATGGCTACCGAATTCCAAATTCTTGCAGCTTGAAATTTGGCGCGGCATCGTGACCACTCAAGGCCACACTCCTAATCGATGGAATCCATCTTTGCGGTGTATCAGCTTACGAGACATCATCTCATGTAAAGCGGTTGCGACCGGCTCTAGTCGGCCATCGGTCGTCTCTGAGTGGGGAAATGCGTTACTGGGCGGCCGGTGTAGGTCAGTTAGGGGTCGGTCGTGAAGTCGGCGTGGACTTCTGCTCCTCGGCCTTATGTAGAGCTCCACATAAGGCCGATTATGTAGACCGCCTGATTATGTGGAGTTGCCTCGGAGAATTATCTCGGAAGCCATGTACCGAGAGGTTTTTCCAAAGTAATTGGCTGTACTAAGTCATCATAATTTCTGAAGTTTGACGGCTACCGGAAGAGGCAAGATCGGTCGTTGGTATCCCTTGGAGCCGCACAAAGACTGGTAGTGCCACGATGATTGGCCTCCGAATGTCACTTCGACTACATTTCCATATGCTTGGTGACTTGTGGATTATGTTGACCGTGGTCTTGTCGTCACCCTTAGCCAGCTAAGGTCTCAGGGTAAGCGCAGGGCATCAAGTCCACATAATTGAGGTATCTACATAATCGGCCCAAGCGGACAAAGGCTTTCGGCGTCAGAACGTCGGCTTTGAGTCGCAAATCAGACAACATGCGTTTGGCCAAACCCTCGGGTACCACTTCAGCTGGGTGAGGCCGCTGGTCCTTGAAGCCGAGTAGGATGTAGCCAGGACCGTCGCGCCAAGCATCGGCCATCGCGAGGATGTTTTTCAGCATTTCGGCCTTGTCGTCCTCACTGCCACCGATGAAGCGGTACTGCGCGGACTTGAAGTCAATGTCGTTGCCCTCGCTCTTGTACCGTAGTGCGGTCAGCAGTTCGTTTGTCAAGGTGTCGCCCTCCTAAATCGCATTTTATACGCGGCCGGTGAGGTGTCCCTTTGGGTCAAGAAGAAGGGAAGTCAAGGCGTCTTGGGCGGCCAAGGTTGGCCGGATACAAGATCAGGGTGACGCGGTTCATCCGTCGGCCTGCCATACTCCAGACGCCATTCCTCGGTTTGACCGAGAAGCATGAAGGCGGCCCCCCGTCGTTTCTCGTCATTATTCGCCATTCTGAAAAGTCGGACGCGCAGTTCGTTTGACGCGCGTGCGTGTTGCGTGAAGACGTTGGAATTTTGCCCGTAGGGCCGTTGCTCGACGAAAGCACCTTTGATTTGGTCCCAGGTGCCTCGTGGAACAGGCGAGGGCTTGGCGTCATCTATCAGGTTTAGATTTGCGACGAGGGCTTCGGGCGTTCCGAGTTGGTCCATAACTTTCGAGAGGACGTGCCGATTGGACTCTGGCAGGTCGCGTTCGCACAATTCCTGCAGCCGCGCGGCCACCTCCGGCCTGCGCTGGGCGAGTTCCGTGAGCCGCGCGATTAGCACGTCCTCGTGGTGAGGACGGCGGGTCAGCGCGGTGGCACTAATGACCGGATCGACAAAACCCAGAAGCAGTTCGCGTGAGCGTGGTGTATCGAGCGCGGCGGCGGCGTTGATGAAATTGTCCTCGCATTGCTCGAACGTCTGTGCATCGAAGGCGAGCTCGTACAGAAGGTCGACAGCGGCATCCGAGCGGCTTTCGCCGAGAGCGGTGACGAGCTCGCGCAGTCTGTATCCCCGGAGCCGCCGCTTGCCGAGCACGTCGCGAATCCTGGCGATCCCTGCCGCAGGATCGTCGACGAAGGGGCACAGCGCAAGGACGCGGCACAGAAGATACTCGTCCGATTCCTGCATCCACCCCTCTGTTCGCTCGAGGATGGAATCAACCAAAGCGAACGCCGTGGTCGCGGGCAAGACGACACCCGCCATCAACAAGCGCTCGGCGGCATCGAGACGGATGTATTGGTCCCATTGGCCAGGCATGGCAATCACGTCGACCACCGCTGCTGCCGAGCCGCGGGCGTCAACGGCGGCAAGCGCCTTTGCGAGCTCTTTCAGGCCAGCGGCGGGTTTCCCGTCTTGGTTCTGCTCTCGCAGGCGCTTGATCTCGGCATTGAGTGCGGTGGCGAACCGCGCGCGCTGCTGTTCGTCGGCGGATGGCGGTATGCAACTTTCGCGCGCGGCCCACATCAAGTCGTAGCGGTACGTCCGGTCGAAGGAATTTTCTGGCTTTGGCACGAAGTCGCGCGCCATCGCGGCTGCGGCGTCAGAGAGGTATTCTGGCTCGGGAAGCAGGCCAATGAGCACCTGCTCAGCGCCGGCCGGGTCGAGATGCATGATGGCGGCGATGTGCCATCCAGCGTAGCTCATGAAACCGCCATTGCCGAGAGGTCCATGGTCGCCGGCTGCGCGCGCGGCCCGGCCGTGGCGCATCCGCTCGATGTCGGCGCGGATGAGTGTCACAAGATCCGCCATGTCTTCGGGTTTTCCGACCTGCGCAATCGACGAGGCCAGATTGGCCTTTTCCTGGCCGTTGAAGTCGTCTTGGCGCAGGACGACATCGATGCTGCTTTTCAGGTACGTGCGAAGGCGTGTTTTCAGGCCATCATCGGTGATGCGCAGCGGTTCCATGTCCGATCTGGCGACCTTGCTGAGAAGGTCCGCCACGACTTTGATGTCGAGTGGATCGCCGCTGGTGACTGACGAGAGAATGCCAGCCACGGTGACGTCATCGGGAAGGCCACGGAACACAGCCTCCAGCTGGCGCATCACCTGCCACTCGAATTCGTGCCGCTGGTCGGGTTCCACATCCATCTTGCGCCGCAGCTCGCGGAGTTTCGCAAACACACGCGCCGCAAGCGTTGCATCCGCGCGAGCGGTGATCACCGCAACCATGCCCTCAAAGCGCGCGTTCTTGAGGTCTTCGGTCTCGATGCGCTTAAGGTATTTCTCGACGAGGGCGTCGGGAATGGCGGTCGCGAATGGCAACCAGATCTCGTGCCGGTAGAGGACGCCTTCGGCAATCTGGATAGCCAGCCACTCGCTCGCCCAGGCAGGATTGGTTTTGCGCAGATACTCGAGTGCTGGCCGGACGTAGTACGAATCAAAGTTGCGCATGTCGCCGCCGGTCAGCGCCACCATCGCATCCCTGACGATCCCGTCCAGGCCTGTTTCGCCGAGTTTGATCAAATCGAGCGCGGTTTGCAGACGCGCGAGATGGTCCGTGGTGTCCTCGATGAATTTCCGCATCGCTGCGATGGTCTTGGGTCTGAGCGCCGCGGGCATTCGTTCGGCGTTCTCGCATGCAACATCCTCGAATGTTTGCGAATCCATCGACTCGAGGACGCGGGTCAGTGCGTCGTCAGCCCCGGTCCACATTAGGCCGGAAACTGCAGCCTTCTTCACCACGATGCTGTGGTCTCCCGCAGCAAAGGCCGCAATCTCGCCATCGACACGATGATGAAGCAGCTCGGAGACGAAATCCTCTCGCGCCTCGTCGCTCCAGCCGCGCACCTGCTCGCGCCAGTTCGATCCAAGCGACGAAACCTGGATGTCCGGCCAGAGCCGGTATGTGCGAAGCCGGGTTTGCTGGTCTTGCCCCGACAAAAGCGGCAGGATGATGTCGCTGAAGTCGTCCGTGCCAGTAGCGAGCATGGCGGCGGTGGCATACTGCCGATAGTGGCCGTCTCGGATCTCGAAGACACCGCGGAAGCGCTCGCTGACGGCCGCGCGAACTTCATTCCAGACGGCCGCGCCGCAAAGCCGCGCAAGCTCACCGGCGAATACGAGGTCGACGGCAAGCGCCATCTCCACCAGCTTGCCACCAGCGCGGCTGTTTCGCTTATCGGTTCCGCCATCGCCGGTCTGCTCGGCAAACGTCCCGGCGATCATGCGCAGCGGTTCGGCCCATGCCGGATCGTTCACGTAGTCGGTCGTGAAACGGCTGGTCGCGTCGTGATCATCGTTCCGCAGGTCGAGAAGCCGCGTACGGACGTCGAGTGCAGCGTAATACTCCTGAAGCTGCTGATGCTCGAATTGAAACGCCGTTTGCGGGTAGTCAACGCGCTCGAGAGCATGGTGCGCCGTGAGCGTCGCGAGGATCGCCGGTGCTCCTACCGGCTCGATCTGCCCACAGTCTGCAAGCTCTCGTGAGACGGCGGCAGCGACGGCGCGGGCATCAGCCTCGGGCAATGCCACCGTACCGCGGCGGGTCATCTCAGTTGCGAGGGCCTTCAGGTAATCCGTTTGTCGGCCGAAGAGCGGTGCCGCTTGCAGCGAGTTTCTGTGTTCGTCTCGTTGTTCTTGCAAACGGAGAACCTCGGCGAGAACGCCAATTTTCGTGGAGGGAATTTCGGCGCCCGCTTCAAACAGCGAAGCGACTTCTGAGAGGATGAACGGCGATCTGGTTAGCTCGTCGAGCGACGGGTCGGCATCGATACGGGCGCGGAGCTCGGCGCCCCCCACGCCAAAGCGAGCTGCCAGGTAATCTATGCGTTGAATGCGCCGAAGGCGCAACAACCGCAGCCGCAATGCACCGGGCAGCGGTGGCGTCAAGTGGTGCGTGCGGGTTGCGACGATGATGCCCGCGCTCGGAAAATCCCGTTCGAGCTCCCGGAGTGCTTCGTTCGCCTGCGCGGAATTCGACTCCGCAATTTCATTCCAGCCGTTCAACAACAACAGGAAAGGTTCTGTCTGCTGCACGCGGGCGAGGTCGGCGGGCGTGAGACCTTCGGCCTGGAACGCTGGCATGCCGGCAATGTATTCGAGAATTCCTCGGCGCGATGACGTCCACGCTGGAAGTTCGACTATGAACGGTGTGCCGGCGGTGCGTGCGCGTTGTGCGAGCTGAATCAGTGTCGTGGTTTTCCCACGGCCGGCAGGCCCTTCGAGAACGATGCGTCCGCTCTGCGACAGCGTCTGGTCGATTTGCTCAAGCAACAGCACGTCGGCAGACTCCGCGCCATTCGGGTCAAGCCGCACTGCTGTGAGATCGATAAGCGGATGCCCTTTGGTCTTGCCAGCCCAAGTCCGCACGACAACGTCGGCCGCGCGCCTTGTTCTGTCGATGAGGTCTGCGACCTGGGGTTCGACACTGATATCGAGGTGGAGGAAGCTCGCCCGGAGCGAGGCGTTCTCCGGCATCATCATCAGCGTGATGATTTCCTCGCGCTCGAGGATGTGAAGTTCGACGCCGTGGTCTTTCTGAATTGCCTCTTCCCACCGCTTTCGGTCGGCATTACCGACTTTGGCAGGCGTCACGAAGAGGAGCGTCCTTAGGTCAGGAAAGTTCTCTTTGGCGGTCTCCGCGTCGCCAGAAATCTTCTTCAGCGTTGGCGTGATAGAGGCAGCGAGTCCCTTACCGATTTTCTCTGGCGTCAGTCCTGCGGGTGCATAGGCATCGAGGCCAAAATCCTTCTTGCGCTGGCGGGCGATGAGTTGGGGCCAGCGCTTCTTGCCGAGTACAACAGCCAACCCCTGAAAACGCATCCCTTCCTCTTGGGAGGCAAGCTCATCAAGTGCCCTTTCGATATCGGTTCTCAGAACGGTCATTCGGCCCCTGCGCTGCCTTGCGAAGAAATGAGAGGGAATATGCCACGTCTGGCTCGACCGTTCCAGCTGACCGACATACCGTTACCGAAGTTGCCGCGGTGCTGCGTTGGTTTGCCCGCACCATGGCAGCTTTCGGGCCTCCTAATTCAGCTACTGAAAGTCGCAAATACGTCGGTTGCTGTCACTGAAGACAAGTGATCTGCTCGTCCGCTTCGTCCGAGAACAAGAGCCTCAGCAGCCATTCAACGTCTGAAGTAATGGGCTGCTGTTACCCATGCCCCCAGACTTTTTGTTACCTATGTCCCCGACCGCTCACGCCGGCTCCACCAGGAGCTTCGCGCCAATCAACTCAAGGAATCGTTCTTTGTCATTCGGTGAAATACCGTTCCGAACGCAGTAATCGCCGACCTGATTTCCAGAAATCGCGCCGCGAAGCCCCGGGTTCTTAGTAGTGAACCAACCCATGTAGACGCTGGCAGCCGACAGGTATTCCTGCGCGACCGTACCGTAAAGGAGTACAGCGTCAAGCAGTAAACTCTCATTTACTGCTTCATCAAATTCCAGCGTACCATTCGGATCATTGTCTGCGTGCTTGAAAAAGTTGCGCGGAGCATTAATTGCATTGACCCAATCCTTCCGGTGCTCCGGTGAAATATGCGGATGATCGTGGAGAATGCTCACGTGTTGTGCACCTGTCGCTCTGGCTACGTCACGGAGGATTCCCTGCGCAGCAGCAGTAAGAGTATGGATTGCCAATGAGTCCCGCCCCTCGAAGAAGAGCCTGATTGCCTCGTCAAGATGGCGCCTCGCTGCATCGAGTTTGCTGATGGTTTCCATATGGTCTAGCGTTTGAATTAACCGGCCTGCATGACTTGTCGCGTAGGTCCGGTGGATTGATGGGTCGGGACTCGCGGTTTTTCAGACTATGCATTGATGTTGCCGGAGCCATGTTTCGAACTGTGGAGTAACAACGGGGGTTGGAAAGCCCAATTTTCGGACAAGCCGTTTGATGCGGTCTTTACATAAGCTCGGATCTGCGGACACTTGGATTGGGGAATTGCCATGGGACGCCTTCCACCGCCGAAGAAAAGCTTGTTCGGCGCTCACCGTTTTCGTTATCTCCACATCAAGCGTTGACACAAGCCTGAGTACAATTTCTCCAAAACCGACTATTCCACGAAGACTGAGCGTTACCCGACTACCTGCTGCATGACCATTGAATGCCGGTATCTCCTTTACTCCAAGTTGGGCTGGGGTAAGTTGATGATATGCATATTCTGCGGACACAAAGTTTGGAGATGTACCGCCGCCTGCATGGACCAACGAATTTCTCGCCTCCTTGAAGTACCGGTAGCAGATCAGTAGTTGCTCGATATGCTGCGGAGAGTTCTTCTTGTTCTGGGTGATAGCCGGGTAGATAGCGCCGACCATGGCCGGTGAGTTAGTGGTTGAAATCGAATTTACGGCATGCCGTACGCCTTTGGTTGCAACGCCGTTCTTGATAGTAGTGGGAAACTGTAGATCTTTCGAAAGCTTCGGAGAGAGCGCTAATTCGTTTAGGGCTCCTTCGCACCACGCTTCGTAAAGCGCGCAAAACTCGAAAAGTAGAAAGCGCGCGAACTCTTGTTGTTGATCTTCCCAGCTTGATTCAATGCATGCCCGGCGCAGATTTGCTCCGCGGATACCGCTACCTGCATTAAATCGCCCAGTTAGATCGCTATCAGTAGCATCAGGAGACGCCGAAACAAAGCCAGCTACTTGCCAACGGAGATTCCAAATGGCGGTAGCGGTAGGCCATACGAAGTCGAAGACTTCCGTCAATCTACGGGCGACTTGTTTCGACGTGAGTAGGAAAAGCTTCTCTTGCATACGCAGCCGTTCTAAGAGGCGCTCCACGTGAGCGTGGGGGCATCTGGCTCCGCGCGAAGCCTGGCCGCCAATTGTAGGAAAGACAAAATGGCCTCTGTGACAAATGGTTGAATCTCTTCATACGGCGATATAAGCAGGGCTGCTTTTAGCACCGCAAGAACTCGCATCTGTCGATCCCGAATGAATTCGGGCCTAAGGTCGCTGATGACGCGGTATCCTTCGTTGCCAGCGTAAAGGATCTGGTTCCTGACGTTTGCTTCAGCGCGCAAGAAGCTGAGGATGTTCGTGTAGCCCGCAGGTTCAATGACCTTAAGGAAATCCTGTTTGTAGCTCGGCGCGGATCCTTCACTGCCCTCGCGCACACTAATGTTCAAAGGTGGCGTCGGATTGACCCATGGCCCGTCAGGGCTTTCATCAAGTTGGATGGCAGTTACTAAGCGCGTAGCTCCATCAACCTCCATCGTGGCGAGTCTGATCGTTTTAATGCCGGGAAAGTGGAGGTGTGAGAAATACCGGATTACAGAGCGCAGGAAGGGCGTGACAGCATGCTTCTGTATGTGATCTCGAGGTTTTAGCCGATCGGCGCCAGGGTATTTGCGGGCAATCAATACCTGCATCAGTCCAGACGCTGCTTCCTCTTCAGCGGTGATTCCGCGAAATACTGCCATTGCGGGATCGAGTTCAGCCAGCAGATGTGCACGCTGAAGATGTTGGATAGCCGAGCGGAAGCAGTGTCGAGCCCGACTCGGCGGTTCAGCGTCAAGTAGCTTCAGGATCCGCTGATCGTCTTCAGAGAGGGGCAGAGGAGATAGTTCCATGAGGCCTAATAGTTATTCAAGAAACCCATGGATTCGAACCTTTATTAATATAGAAACGGCAATAATTTGGGACTTATTTTTTGGTCTTGATGGTTCTTTTTGCGCTCCGTCTGGTTATTTCATTTTGAAAAAGGAGACTGGAGACTGGTTGATTATGCTCCAGTTTGGGCTTGTCAACTAAGGGCATGAAGTCAGGGATGTGGATTGTTGAATGATCGGCATCGCACTGCGGGGCGGACTTTTAATAACAAGGCGATGACCGTCTCAAACGGGTCGGTAGTACGCGTTCTCCGGACTAGGAAGCAGACGTTCGGCGTGGCTGCCTGGCATCCGACCGCTCAGGAGCCGCGACCAGACGCACTTGCCTCGCTAGGTGTAAGACCGCTTTGGCCGATTATGTAGACCCCCTGATTATGTGGACTTGATGCTCTGCGCTTACCCTGAGACCTTAGCTGGCGCGGAGGACGACAAGGCTACGGTCAACATAATCCACAAGCCACCAAGCATATGGAAATGTAGTCGAGGTGACATTCAGAGGCCGATCATCGGGGCACTGCCAGTCTTTGTGCGGCTCCCCAGGAAATCAACGACCGATCTTGCCTCTTCAGGCTGTCGCCAAACTCCAGAAATTATGACGACTTCGTACAGCCAATTACTTTGGAAAAGCCGCACGGTACATAGCTTCCGAGATAATTCGCTGTGGCAACTCCACATAATCAGGTGGTCTACATAATCGGCCATTGCTGCCGTTGAATTTTGGCCGCATTTAGCCCGCTATGCGTTGCGAGGGCACTCAAACGGTCACGGCTTCTCCTCGCCCGATACGGTAAAGTCCGCTAAGACAGCTTAGTCAGCAAACAAGAGGCTTGAAGCATGGAGTCGTTCGAGGATTTTAGAAAGTCGGGCACGTTTACCGTCGCGGCGGGCACCGAGGTTCAGGGTGACCTGATCCTCAAAGGCTCAAAGACCACGCTTGACCTTTTTTCCAAAGATTTCTTCAGCACCCATGACATTCAGGACGGTTGCATCCTTGGGGTGCTTCACGACCGGACAAAGGTTTCGCTTATCAACTGCATTACGACGCAGGGGCCGGGGAGCGGATCGCGAGGAGGCGAGCACTACCATTTCTCCAGGGTGTTCCCGCACTTTGTCATATTCGGCGATGAGCACATTACAGCGACGGACAGGAAGATCGCAAACCTGAGCTTTCACGTCGATGATGCCGCCACGCTGTTCTACGACTTCGACGCTTTCGGCGATGTCATTGATGCCGGTCCGCACATGGCGAGGATTCTCGACGAGGAGAGCCGTAGATACGGCAGAGACGTTACGGTCGGCGACCACCCGATGCTCTTCTACTTCACCGGCAAGTATGAAATCTTCAAAGCGGAAACCGTACTTGGAACTGTCACGGCGGAACACAGACCGTCTTTTACTATGCCCGGACCTCATGGCATCAAGCTCGACAACAAGATCTTTGTCAACATCGCGTTCAAGGAAAGGGCGACCATCGACGAAGCCATTGCTGCGATTTACACGCTTCTGCGCTTCCTGGAAATCATCGCGGGCCGTCCGCAGGCCGTGCTTCGCCTGGTCTTTATGATTCCCGGCCCGGAAGACAGCCCGAGGATCCTAAATGTCTACGGGAGCATGTTGCCATCGCACGATAGCGATGACACTGAGCGAACACCTCACCCTGCCGACCTTCCAATCCAAGCGGCGCGCACGCCAGAATACTTCGCGAGCGTTCTCACCACTTGGCTGGCTCGGGACCATGAGTGGCGCAGTGCGCGCTTCCGCTTCTCATCAGCGTTTTCTCTACAGCGCCGCTTCAACATCGACCGGCTGGTCGGCGCCGCGAATATGTTCGATATCCTTCCCGCCTTGGCCGTGCCTGCGGATGTGCCACTAACGGAGGGACTGAAGGAAGCAAAGCGGGTGTGCCGTGAGGTCTTCGAGGCACTTCCCTCGAGCCCTGAGCGGGACAGCGTCCTGAATGCCCTCGACAGACTCGGCAGAGCCAGCCTGAAGCACAAAGCCCTAAAACACAAAATCCGCGCCCGCGCGAAGCTTATTCTTGATCGCATTCCATCCCGCTTCCCTGAACTTGGGCTAGTCATCGACGAGGCCGTCAATTGCCGCAACCATTTTGTCCACGGTTCAAAGGCGAAGATGGACTACACCGTGGAGTTTGATCAGGTGATCTTCTTCACCGAAGCGCTTGAGTTCATCTTTGCAGCATCTGACCTCATCGAGTGCGGATGGGACATCGAACAGTGGTCGAAGCAAGACAGTGCAATGTCTCACCCTTTCGATCGTTTCCGGCTTGACTACGAACTCCGTCTCAAAGACCTGAAACGCGCACTCGTTGCAGCCAAACCATCTGAGGCACCTCCCACCGTACCCTAGTTCCAGCCCCATGCTTCGCCGCTGTTAGAAAGGCAGACGTCACTGTGCTGCGTCAATGTAGGCAACCTGGGCGACACCAGCCATTGAACGGAGGCAATGCCACCGGCAGCAATGGCCGATCAAGCGTCATAGAGCATTCGCGCATGAACGTCAGTTGTTGTGTGTGGACCTGCCGCTCCGTGCGGCACACCTTACCTTGCCAGAGTCCAGTGGTCGGAATCTGGCATGCAGGCTTCGATCTGATCTTGCTCTGCTGGCCTGAGAATCGTTAGCGGATTGACACACAAACTGAACTTTGGCAGGCTAAAGCCTGTTTTGTTGGCTCATGCAGCCCGATTGGCCTCCCGTAAGGAGCCGCCTTTTGCCGCAAGGCGCGCATAAATGCCGTTCAGTTCCTGAAAACGGCGGGTCTTCGGACCTGGAATTCCATCGCAGTTCAACCACCCCATGGGGAGCCACGCTCCCTTTGGGGAAAGTGCTCCCCTTTTTTATTTTTTAAGGAGAGCATTATGTCTGAATCCAAATTCTACGATCTTCATGTCACCGGCCTTGGCTACCTGAACCGTGTTCGCATGGTCAAGCCAAACAAAGGTGAAACGTTCCTCGCCTGCTCCATTTCCGCTCTCCGTGGTGAGTGGAACAAGGATGGCTCGATCAAACCTGAGTCGACTAAATTCGATGTGCGGGTTTATGGTCAGGACGCGATCAAAGCGATCGAGGTACTCAAGCCGCATGGTGATGAGAAACGGAAAGTAATGATCCAGTTCAAGCTGGGTGACATCTACCCTGAAGTGTTTGTCTACGAAAAAGACGTGGGCACACGCAAGAAGGGTGATACGGGAGTGATGATCAAGGGCCGTTTGCTCAAGATCACCAATGCCTGGGTGGACGGTAATCCGGTTGTTCTGCCTGCGGTTTCATCACAACAGCAAGAGGCTGCAGCAGGCGGCAAGTAACGTCCAGCTTCACAAACCCGACCGGGGAGTTTCACACTCCCTGCAAGGTGTCGTGGACTCCCCGGTTTTCATTTTGAAAACCAGGAGTCCACGATGAAGGAAGCTTTTCTGAATGTTCTGTTCGATTTGCGCATCATGAGTCTGTGCGTAATGGTGTCACAAGTAATCGCCTTGGCGAGCACTCTGTCGAATTGATGGAGTCAATCTGAAAACCTCCTGCGTGGGGTTTTCACCAGAGGGCCAACCCTCCGGTGAAAACCCCGCAACCAACCAACAGGAGACATCCATGAATCAGCAACTCTCACTAAACTTCCTTCAATTGATGGCCAAGGCTGAAGTGCCGATCGAGGACGCCAGGTGGTTTCACTGCATTGCACGTCGTCGGGGTTTGCTTCGTGAACGGGATGTACTCCGGTTCCGTCGCATCCAATCCATCCTGGCTGATAGAATCTGTTTCGGTTGATCGAAGGAAACGCCCAGCCTCTGGGCGTTTACCCAAGCGGGCCATGCCCGTTTCGGTAAACCCAGTTTCTCGTTTGCTGAGTACAGCAGGATTGGCGCCCTAAGCGCTGGCTTTTAGTCCGGGCAGCCCCTCATACCGGATTGGGATTCCTCCGCAGGTTTCCCAGGGGTTACATTGGCGACGGATGCATCCCCATCTGCTTGCCTCATCCCTGAGACGGACCGATAACCCGTCTTCCCTACACCCGCCAGAAGGCTTGCCCGAGACCAGGTCTCGGGCAAGCCTTCTGGGCATCGATCAGATCATGGGTTGTGACGGCCAGAACGGTCACGGCATTTGCGGTTTGCCGCATCCCAAAATTCGCGCCGAGCCCCTCAGTGCGGCGCGTCGCTTCCTATATGGAAGAGTTGAGCAGGGGTTCCATTACCAGCCACATTGAATCATGACCAACCCATCCTGCCCCGCGAGCGGGGTATCCAGGAGAACTGGCCATCTTGGATAAGCCGTTTGCCAAAGTTTCACTGCTGGCTGTCAGTATCAGCCCGACCGATGCGCGTCATGCATCGTCCTTTAATGCCGTTCAGTTCCTGAAAACGGCGGGTCTTCTGACCTGGAATTCCATCGCAGTTCAACCACCCCATGGGGAGTCACGCTCCCTTTGGGGAAAGTGCTCCCTTTTTTTTCTGTTTATTAAGGAGAGCATTATGTCTATTCGCATCAGTGGAACGCTTGTAATCAAGGAAATCAAAGGTGCCAACGGCAAGTTCTGCGTCGGCGACCTGACCACCCCGATCGGAGAATTCAAGGTCAAGGAGTCCATCCTCGATCAGTTTTCGGAAGGCCGATACGAGGGTGAGTTTCTCGTTGAGAACTTTTACCTCAGTTCGTATATTTGGCGCGGGAAATCGACCACCGACATCCGTGCGAAGGTAATGGAAATATTCCTGGACACGGTTGATGAGGGCGCGGTTGATGACGTACCGAGCGAACCCGATCCAATCGCCACAGAGTCCGCATCGGCAGTGAATCAAACCGGTTCATCCGATATTCCTGTGCCCGCAGCGCGGGTTCATGAGCATGCAAACCAGGACCCGGTTTTCCAGGAGTTGCTGGAATTGTTTGGGGCCGATCTTGCCGACCTTGTCTGGGATAGCAAGGAAGTGAAGCTTGACCCCACTGTGGATCGAGCGGTCTTCCGCAGCCAGCGTGACCGGCTGAAGGAGATGGGCTACGTGTTCGATGCCAAGTCCCAAGGATGGTCGAAGAAGGGAGAGTGAATATGAAATCGAGCATGCCTCCGCAGGCTGAAATTCTTACCATCACAGTTGACGATTTTCGTGCCCAACAGGCTGAGGAAGTCGCCAACGATGTGTTCCTTCAAACAGAGCAGATTCTGCGAAGTTTGGGGGATACGGGTGGTGGAAGAGCGTTGGCCAGGCTCATCAAGGCGTTGCACGGTGAAGGTGGGTTGAAATTCAATGACCTCCTGCCCCTGGACAGTGGGAACCGCTCGATCGCGTTGGCGCTCATCAAGGAATTCCTGGATGAGCGCCGTTCACTTGATGAGTGGGAGTCACTGGCCGAATTGGCTGATCGTTGCGTATTTCATGGCGAGTAGTGCCATGAAGCAGAGTTTCATGAAGGCTTGAGTCCGGTCAGTCCCTGAAGCCGGAACGCCTCGCAAGAGGCCGGGATTATTTTTCATCAACCACCCCATGGGGAGTCACGACTCCCTACCGGGAAAGTGCTCCCCTTTCTTAATATTGAGGAGAGCAATATGTTATTTGGACTTGGCATTACCGTCACAGAAGCTGCTCGCCAGTTGGGCATCAAGGACCCAGATGGTTACGGGATTATCCTGGCGACGACAGACGTTGAGTATGTGGATGCAGCAGAAGCCTTCCAGGCGGAGTGTGGCGAACAGTGCCACCTTGAAAGGGAAGACTTCGAAGCTGCAATTGATAGGCAAATGAAGAATGGCCGACTTGCAATGGGCTTCCTGTTCATCGGAATGGCCAAAATCGACGCTGGCACGAAAAAGCCTGTTCCCGGTACTGAATCCTATGGTGTCGTGTGCCTGCCTGGTCAATTCAGCTGGGTGAAAACACAGGACGCGGTTCCTGGCGAGCAACAGCCAGTGGTCGTGATCACTGCGTCAAGGGCGATGTCGTTCGGGCGGATGATCGAGGGGCGGTTCTGCGAGTATCACCCTGACGTAGACCGTTTTGTTGATAGTGAAATGGAATGGGGCGGCCCCCGGGGTATCCAGCAATGGATGCCAATTGATCGGCCTCTGCCCTGATTTTCTTTTAAAGCCCCCAGCAGGGGGCTTTTCTCGAACGCGCGGCTGCGGCCGGCGTGTTGGAGAAAGGCTCCGAGCCTTTGAAGTGTTTCACTGCTGGCTGTCAGTTACAGCCCGACCGATGCGCGTCACGCATCGCCTTATGAGTCCGGTCAGTCCCTGAGGCCGGAACGCCTCGATGTCCTCACAAGGGCATGGAGGCCGGGATTCAATTCATCAACCCAGCGGGGCGTTTTCACTCCCTCTTGGGGAGTATGTCCCTTCATCGAAGGAGAAAGGTGTGTACGGTCAACTGGCAAGACAGTGGTGCAAATTAGAGCTGCCGCTTCAAGTGCTTCAAAGTAATTCGGGCTTCTATATCGGCACGGCCGATGGAGATGACCCTGTTTCAAAAGAGAGCGTTGAGTATTTTCAGACGCATGCCACTGCTCAGCAGGCACTGCAGGATGGTACCTGGACGCAGGACGTAATTCTTTAAGCAATTGCTGCTGCAGCGTTTCACTACTGGCTGTCAGTTTCAGCCCGACCGATGCGCGTCAAGTATCGCCTTATGAGTCCGGTCAGTCCCTGAGGCTGGAAC
>JAIOJU010000028.1 GCA_019911765.1 Thiobacillus sp. | reverse complement strand
GGCGATGGCAAGGCTCAACCGCATCGGCAACCACATTGCGCCGTCGTGGCGCCGGTTGAGTTTCCGGCCTTGGCTTGTAAAACCGAAACCACAGACGGCCATATAACTGGACAGGCCTTAGAAATCGCAGCGTGTGCCAATACTTGCCAATTTCGCATGCCATCATAGACATAGGCCCTCACAACCCGCGCACGGGCACAGGTTGAGTTTCACTGCCATCCCTGATGAGAATGACGACGAATCCCCGTGGAATTTCATACCCTGACAGGCACACGCCCCTTCACGAAACCGTTCCGTATAGCCCTTTCAAATTGATCGCGCATCAATCCTTGCCGGCGGCGAGTTCAATGCTGATTCGACTCACTTCCACGATTTCATCGAATGGTATTGGCGCAATACCATTCATCCTGATGGCATCAACAAACGCCTTGGCACAGGCCTTCTGCCCTTTGTCTTGTCGCCACAGGTTCATTTTAGAAAATCCGGACCAGCCATAAGCTTGGAGCTTGCGAAAGTTATCCAGATGGAGCACCCTGCCGCCAACAAAAACCTCAAGCCGTTCCTTGGGAAAGGATTTACACCCATTTGCAAAGTAGTGCACCGTTCCGATTGAGCCATCGGAAAATTCTAGTTCCAAGGTCACGGTGTCCTGCGTTGCGGAATCCATCGCAGTCCGACGGGCTTGCGTAATTGGTGCCCCGGCCAGGAAACGTAACAGATCAATGAAATGGCAAGCCTCGCCAATAATACGTCCCCCTCCAACAGCCGGATCCTGCGTCCAGTGCCCCCCAGGAATCGCACCGGCATTCACCACCATGACAAACGCCTTCGGTCCTTTGGCACCGTCAAGTAACGCTTTCATCTTGAGTAATTGTGGCGCGAAGCGGCGGTTGAAGCCAACCATCACAATGGGACTCTTCCCGACCGCTATCGCATTGGCATGTGTCTGTTCAATGGCAATCAGCTCATCAAGCGTCAATGCCAAAGGCTTCTCAACGAACACGTGCTTGCCTGCCCCCAGTGCCTGACAAACTAGACTTGCATGGCTATCGTGCCGAGTGGTAATCACTACCGCATTGACCCCGGGGTCAGAAAAGACACTGTCTGTATGTGTCGTGGTTTCATCAAATCCGTGTTTACGGCCAGCATGTACTCCGGTAACACCGCCACTTGACGCCACAACTTTCAGGTGCGCTCCAGCCGCCTTGAAAGCGGGAATCAACACTGCCGTCGCATAGTTGCCCGAACCAACGAATCCGACCACCGGCTCAACGCCGACATTGTCATTTCCAGGTTCTGCACGATGCCGTAAACCAGAATCCAGCATCACTGTCTGCTGCCGCAAAACCAACTCGGGCTTTTCCGCAGCCGTCGGATACTGCAACACAATTCCCATGGAAGATTCCGTCCCCCCCACGAGCGCATAAGCCTTATCTGCCTCTGCAATAGTGAAACGGTGAGAAATCAGCGGCAGCACATCCAGGCGACCGTCGGACATCATGTCCAGCACCGCCTCAAAGTTGCGTTGCTCAGTCCATCGCACATACCCGAACGGGTAATCCTGGCCCCTCTCTTCATAGTTCGTATCATAGCGGCCGGGCCCGTAGGAACATGACACCTGGAAAGTCAGTTCCTTCTCGAAGAAGTCGGCTCGCGACAGCTCAAGGCCCGTTACACCAACCAGCACGATGCGCCCGCGTTTGCGGCTCATCAGCGCGGCCTGATGCACCGGCTCACTACTCTTGGTGGAAGCCGTAATGATCACTGCATCCACCCCCCGCCCACGTGAAAAGCGCTGCGCCACAGCCACTGGGTCTTCCCCTGCGGACAGGTCCACCACCTCGGCACCGAACTGTTTCGCCAACGCCAGTTTCTCGGCATCGAAATCAATACCCAACACTCGGCAACCTTGAGCACGTAATAACTGCACCGTAATCAAGCCAATCAGTCCAAGGCCTGTCACCACAACGGCCTCGCCTAAAGTCGGCTGAACCAGCCGTATTCCCTGGAGTGAAATTGCAGCGATC
Source organism: Thiobacillus sp. (assembly GCA_019911765.1). GTDB lineage: Bacteria > Pseudomonadota > Gammaproteobacteria > Burkholderiales > Thiobacillaceae > Thiobacillus. Next base: position 38,765 of record JAIOJU010000028.1, on the reverse strand, counting down.
ACCGTGAAAGCTGCCGCCTCATCCGGTACGTTATCGGGAATTCGCGCCGACAAATTCGTTGGCACAGACACTACTTCTGCATGCTTGCCGTTTGACGCAACGCGATCCCCAACGGAATAACCCGTTACGCCGCCCCCCATTTCAAGCACCACGCCCACATTGCAATAACCCAGCGGTAGCGGCTGATCCAGCTTGTTGAACACCGTCTCAATCGTTGGCATCAGCCCATCGGTTTTGATCTTGTCCAGCACCATGCGCACTTTATCCGGCTGCTGTCTGGCTTTTTCGATCCACCCCGCCTTGCCAAACTCCACCAACATGCGCTCTGTTCCGGTCGAAACAAGCGTTTTAGAGGAGCGAATCAACAACTGTCCACTTTTGGCAGCCGGACAGGGCACCTCTGCGACTTCAGTAACGCCTGTTTTCAAGGACTGGAGTATTTGCTTCAAAACTATTTTCTCGCTTCAATCAACATAAAAAGCCCCGCGCCCGGAAAGAGCTTGCGAATGAGCTTGCGTGGCCATACTTTCCGTCCAATGGACAGCATAGCGCCCTGATGACGCTGGCCCGCGCCTGATTCGAGTAGATCGCCATGTGTCAGCACGGTATGAATGCTGACTTCGGAAAAGGCTTCAAATAAAGCCTTGGCTTCGTCAATGGAGTAGGCCTTGGTTCCAGGACTTTCCAGATGGCAAGCATAGATCTCCTTGAGGCTGGTAAATGGCCGCAGGGTCAGCAAAGCGTAGCGTATCCATAACAGCAAACCCACCATGCTCCACTTATGGTAAATCATGACCTTGCTCACCCCCCCCTGCTTCAAAACCCGCCAGACTTCTGCGATCGCTTTAGGCGTATCGGGGCTATGGTGCAAAACGCCCCAAGAGTAAACAAGGTCAAAGCTTTCATCAGCGAACGCAAGGTGTTCAGCATCCCCCATCTCCAGCGTTGACTTCAGGCCGAAGCAAGCCAGTCGATTGCGTGTGTGCGCCACGGATCGCTCCGTCAGGTCGATGCCGTACAAATCGGCGCCCGCCTCAGAAAATTTCTGATGATCGGCCCCCAGCCCAACACCAATTTCCAGAACTTTCTTACCCTTGAATGAGTCGAAACATGCGAAATCAAGAATGTAAGGTTCAAGTTCGTACCGCCGCTGCAATTGCGAGGAAAACCCCTCACGATCCGTTCCACTTAGGTACAACACCTCACCACAAGAGGCCTCATTCCAAAAGGCACGTACCTCCTGCTTTTGGTCAGGATCATTCATCGCTTGTCCTTAATTTTCAAATGGGGAAGACGTTAGGCAAAAGGAAAGGCTCAGGCTTGGCAATGAGGAAACACCCGCTCTGGCAGACTCTGATTACATATCGACTGGCTACCGGATGTCAGGCTTTCATCTATCCCAAACCACAAAATTGCAAGGTGTCCCCAATACCCCGTTTACCCTTTCTTCATCGCGCGAATTTTCATAAACAGGCCGTGGTTCTTAAAAAACCTCTTGATAATAGATCGAGGCAGAATCATGCGTGCAATGCTCAAAATCCCACCTTCGTGCCGCTGCCCCGCCTGTGATGTCAGCAAATCTCCGTGCGTTAAATTGATGTCAATGTCGACACTCTCGAATTCTTTGAAAAAATCTCTTACCTCGCCCACAGTGAACGCTTGCGTTCCCTTGCTTTCAAGATACTCCGAGTAAATATATTTCAAGGACAACCAGGGACGAAGCCGCAAAAGTGCATACCGCAACCAGAGCATGTAACCTACAAACGACCATTTATGATAAAGCATCACAATGGCTTCACCACCTGGCTTAAGCACTCGATGCACCTCAGATATGGCTCTGTACATATCAGGGCAGTACAGCAAAACCCCCCACGAATACACAACATCGAACTCCGAATCAGGGAAAGGAAGGTTTTCCGCGTCACCAACCTGAAGATTCGAAGTCAGGCCGAAAGTCTCAAACCGCCTCTTGGTCCAGTTAATGGCCCTCTCGGTAAGATCGATTCCATGCAGGTCACACCCCTGCTCAGCCCACATTTGGTGATCCGCGCCCAGGCCCACGCCTATTTCAAGAACCTTCTTCCCTTTGTAATTTTCGAATCTCGTGAACTCAAGGATCTCCGGCTCCAACTTGTACCGCTGGCTTCGCTGTTCATTAAACTGATCTCGCAACGATTCACCCCGAAGGTAGAGGTTCTCACCACAAGAGGCGTCGTTCCAGAACTTATGAACCTCAGACTTATTTGGAGCTATCGACATTTCTCATCACCCTATCTGCATTCCTAAGATATATTTCAATACAAAGCATGGAAAGCAGCGTGTAACTGCCATCAATCTTTCCACAATCATTCGCTTCTATTAGATTCCTGACAGCGATTGGCTCGAAAAGCTTACGCTTTTTAAGACAGTCCTCCGAAAGCAGATCACCGACCATCTCACGCAACTCAAACCGCATCCAGTGACGCAAAGGGGCACCAAAACCACTTTTAGGTCGATAAATCACCCCCCGTGGCAAGTAAGGTTCCATGGCTCTCTTCAGCGGCCACTTTCCAACTAAACCCCGTTGCTTCAGACTGACTGGAATCCTCCCCGCGAACTCGACCAAATCGATATCCAGAAAGGGGACGCGCGTCTCAACACCCGCGGCCATCGACATTTTGTCGGTGTAGTTAAGATTGTGGTCAGCAAGAAAAAACCGCTGCTCCAATGCCAACATACGGGCGAGGGGACCCGCCGATTCAGGCAGCGCCGTCAAGAAGTCCAACATAGGGGTTTCGGCTGCCTGACGACCAATTGCCGCCCTAAATTCCGGAGTATAAAACGACAGAAGTTCGTCACGCCGTGCCCAGGAAAAATAGTTTACCAGTCGAGCATCACCGTCCAGTGCAGCACCGCTGAACAACTTCCCCAACTTCCGAAATACCGCCCGGCGCTGGTCCAAACGCCCAGTTATTTTTTCAAGGCCGGCACGAACCGGCCTGGGAAGCCAGTTCCAATAATGTTCATACTGCACAGCACGATGGCGTCGATAACCAGTGAATAAATCATCCCCACCCGCACCAGAAAGCAAGACTTTGATACCCTGCCTCCGCGCCAGGCGGGCTATGTAGAGAACATTAAAGGCGGCAGGGTCGGCCAATGGTTCATCGAGCTGAAGAACAAGCTCTTCAAAATCTGCCGCAACCTTGGTGGGGTCAACACTGACTACTTCCAATGGGACCTTTAGGTGGGATGCCACTTGGCGCGCATAAGGCAAATCTTCCGCTACGCCGTCTTGCCCGCTTCCACCTGAATCGATAGTAAAGCAGTGAATATCAGGATTAATCTCGCGCGCAAATGCCACAACGCTGCTGGAATCAAGACCACCCGACAAGAAGGCTCCAACGGGCACATCAGCCACCATTTGTCGGTGTACGGCTTGGCGCAAATATTGTTCCGTTCCCCGAATCGCATCAGTTTCGCTCATGCGCGGAGTTGCCGTGCGGAACGCGGGCAATTGGTACCATGTAAATTTTCGCTCAATTCTCCCGTCGCGAACCCACAATGCAGTCCCTGGATCGAGTTTGAACACACCTGCAAACGGCGTGCCCTCTCCCGGACAATAAAGAAAACTCATGTACCGGTGCAGTGCAGCATGATTCAAGGTGTTGAGTGCCGGGGCAAGTTTCCATAGCGCCCTGATTTCACTCGAAAAAACAAACTGGCCGTCGCATTCACTGTAATACAAAGGCTTAACACCCAAAGCATCACGCGCCAGCAACAATCGCTTCTGGCGGCCATCCCAAATAGCGAAAGCAAAAATACCGTTTAAAGAGGCCAACATCGCCTCTCCATCCCTCAAATACAGCAGCAACAAAACCTCAGTGTCCGAATCACTGCGGAAATTGCAGCCCTCAGCCTCGAGCCCGGCTCGGAGTTCCCGAAAATTGTATATCTCGCCATTAAAAACCAGGACCACTTGTCCATCGTCGCTCACCATAGGCTGATGAGCCAGTGACGAAGGATCAAGTATGGATAAACGACGGTGGCCGAGGCCTATGCCCAGCTCAGGCTTAATGAAGCTGCCTGAATCATCTGGACCGCGATGAGCCAATGAAAGGAGCGCCTCAGCCAATCCGGCAAACGGATGAAGCCCGGCCCCCTCCCCTGATTCCTTATCGGAATAGAAGTCGGCGCTTGACCGAGCCGGGTTACATGAAACGCCAACAATACCGCACATCCTACAAAGACTCTCCGATTAGGCTAGTGGATGGGGATTGGCAAACCCGACCATGTTGTAGCAAACCATGAACGACAAAGCACGTCCATTCAGGCAGGAAAAGCAGCCCCCCCGACACCTGCCGAGGTCGGCCATCGAAACCTGGCAACACTTGTAACTCTGTCAATAGCGCCACAGTCCAGCAAAGCATCGAGTCAATAAGCAAAGCCAGCCATTCAGACGACTTGCCTCTTGTTTATCTTCGCCCTGAAAATATTGAAGCGTGTAAGCAGCATCAACTCCTGCTGTTGTTGGCACCCATTGCTTTTTACTGCTTCTGATCGGGTCAGCAAAAACCCCCAGTCATCTACCCACTGGGGATTGACGTGCGGAGCCAGGTCGACATTCTTTCTCATCGCCCAAGGAAGATATTCGGACAGCATCCGAGCGGCACGGAAGTGCGACAGCACGATCGGCAAGTAGTTTTCCACAACCAGCCCCGCACACCTGAATCCGCTCAATAGCGTTGCGTAGGTGTAAAAGGCAACATGAGGCGACAGGGAAAGCGTAGATTCGGCCTGCCCTTTCCTCCTTGACATAGAAAGCCTCGAAACAAGAGGCTTGGCGAGCAGCCTGTATAACAAAACCGTTATCTCGTAACTTCCGTATCCATTTGGAACCGTCGCAAATAAATATCCATCCTGCTTCACCAATGCGGCGATGTCCTCCAGGACAAAGTCACGGGCATCAACATGCTCAACCACCTCGCTTGCTATCACAAGATCGAATTGCCTTGCCTCCAGTAACTTAGGATCAGAAACTTTCTCGATGTGCTGGCCATGCCATGACGCTGCCTCCAACGACTCAACAGACACGTCAAACAGGGTGACTTCGATTTCTGGATAATTCTCATTGACGTAACGAGAAAAGGTATATCCCGTGCCCCCGCCAAAATCCAGGACCGATTTTGGCTTGATCTTTTCAATCAGGGCATCTATCAGCTTCCTCTTCTTGTCCAGCAAATAATGGTCATAGCCCAATCCAGCTTCGGCTTGAGGCACGACTTCTTCTGGATATATACATTCATCAAGAGATCGGTACATTGCCTGCCTGATTACATTGGCATCATGATTCCTCCTAATGAAGTCATACTGACGCTCAAGGCAGGCTTGGATTTCAGTCCTGTCCTCTGCAAATCTTCGCAACGCAGCCTGGATGGCACCGGAGGAGTGATCCGTTACCACCAGCCCCAGCTTGTTTTGGATTGCCAACCTGATCTGCTCGCTTGCTGAATCCCCGTAATATAAAACAACCACGCCGGCCGCCAAGTATGAATAGAACTTTGCGGGGATCGAGTACTTGATGTATTCCCTGGACGGGCCCGAGAAGGATGAGGGCAACAACAACATGTCAAACCCACCCAGCAACCTGTAAAAGTCATCATCCTCAACAGGAGCCACGTCCACCTCGACATCAGCGTGATCCGGGTAGCATTTGGTCGCGTATTGATACGTTGCCGGCGTCACGTAGAGACTCAATCTGAATTTGCATTTGCAACCAGACCGGTTTAATTCTGAAACGGCTTTGACCACATCCTCAATGGGTTCACGCTGGGAATTGTCCGTAAAAGAACCGACATAACCGATCGACAGCACTTCCCGATTCTCACGAATCTCGCCTTTCCTGATCCAGGTTTCTTCAACCACATTCCCCAAAACGTTGAAGCGGTATCCATAGCGTTGTTCATATGCCGATTTCATTCCCTCTGAAATGACATATCTCAAGGATGAAACCCTGAGCAAGTCGGCAAACGTTCGCCGGATCAACCATCCTTGCAGCAACGACAACAATCCATGATTGTTTTTTGCAACGACCCAGTCATCCATGACGTGAATGACTACCGGAATACGCATTTCTCTCGACAAATACAATACGATTTTGTGTACTGCATAAGAGCCCATCGTCGTGTAGATGACATCCGGGGCGAAGTCTTTCACCTTCCTATGCAACTCTCCCAGCCTGAATGGGAATGTCGGCTGCGACGCATCTCCAAGAAGAAAACGCATCATCCAGCGCATCAGGGATCTTGTTCCAGAGGAGCAGCTGCCTTCTACCCCACCCGATTTCAAAGCGTCAGCATGTTTCCTGAATCCCAGTCCAAGCATGTGGGGAATAAGCGAAATCCTTTTAACCGGACTCGGGATAAAGTCCTGCTCGGATGAGTCGAGAGACAACAGATTGCCAGCCTCATAGTCCTTGAACAGATTCCTGTTCAAAATGGATCCGCCGTTCAAGGATGAGAATCCATCGTTTGTGACCAGGAGGACCCTTTTTTCTTTGCTATATCCATTCATACCATTCAGTGCTTACAACCATCCCCACTCTCTACCTGTTGGCAGCCCGCCAGGAATACCGCAGGCAACATCAACCGCCCATCATCCGACTTATGCATTCGGTAAAGTGTCCTTGATCAGATTGCGCACGACATCCGTCATGTAACTCGTCGCCCGCCAACCGAGCATTTTCTCGGCTTTGCCCGGGTCTCCCCGACTCATCGACAAGTCAGTGGGTCTGAAAAGCGAGGGCTCCTGGATAACATGGTCACGCCAATCCAGATCGAAAGCAGAGAAGGCCTCGGCCACGAACTCCTCAAGCGTATGGGTTTTGCCTGTTGCAATAACAAAGTCCTCTGGCTGGTCTCTCTGCAGCATCAGCCACATGGCCTCGACATATTCTGGCGCCCAGCCCCAATCGCGAGCGATATCGAGCCGCCCAAGCACTAATTTTTCACTTGTGCCACTGGCAATTGCCTTGGCGGCATTGATGATTTTCTTGGTAACAAATCGTTGCGGCCTCAGGGGTGACTCGTGATTGAACAGAAGCCCCGTACAGGCAAACAACGAGTATGCCTCACGGTAGTTATCCACCAGCCAGAATGCCGAAGCTTTTGCGACTGCGTAAGGGCTTCGCGGATGAAAAGGCGTGTTTTCATTAGCCGCCAGCCCCGTCACATCGCCAAAGCATTCACTCGAGCCCGCATGGTATAGCCGAACCGGATTTTCCATGAGGCGACAAGCCTCTAGAACGTTAAGAGTACCCAGGGTGATGCTTTGTATCGTCTCGGCCGGTTGCTCAAATGAAAGTCCGACCGAAGACTGCCCAGCCAGAAAATAAATCTCGTCTGGCTCACTCGTTCTCAACGCCATGAATACACTTCTAAAATCTTCAGGATCCATTGAAAGAATCCTGACCTTATCCATGACGCCAAGCCTGGCTAGATTCTTGAAGCTGGTACCTTGCGCATCTCTTGAGGTACCCCAAACGGTATAGCCCTTGCCACACAGAAAATGGGCCAGATACGCTCCATCCTGCCCGCTAATGCCACATACCAGAGCGCTCTTATTCATTCCGCGTAACCAGTTGGTTATAAATATCAAGCGTCTGGCTTGCGCAACGCTCCCAGGTAAAACTCGCGTGTCTTTTCAGACCATTTTTTACCAGTTCCTCTATTCGGGAGGGTGAGTAAACGACGCGCTCGATTGCTTCGGCCATAGCATGGCCAGATGCCGGATCAAAATATTCGCCCGCATCACCGATTACCTCCGGCATGGAACTTGTATTGCTGCTGATGACGGGGCACCGATGCCCCATGGCTTCAAGTGGCGGCAAACCGAAGCCCTCGTAAAGCGAAGGATAAACGAAAGCGCTGGCGCAAATGTACAACTGGCTGAGAAGTTCATCACCCCCGCTCACCTGCCGTACCCGATTCGAGTCCAATCCCAGTCTTGCCAATTCCTGCAACTCGGCAGGCGTGAACCCACCGCCCCCGAAAGCCACCACATCGAAATCCACACTCAATCTGCGTGAGGCTGCAAAAGCCTGGAGAAAGCCTATGAAATTCTTGTGTCCGGGGCGTGCGCCGACATAGAGCAAGTAAGGCCGCGTAACCCCCCCAGACGTCACGCACTTGTCTGTCCCATCGGGCGGACTCTCGGCCCCAAGATGCACCACAGAAACCTTTTGCGGATCGACATCATACAAATCCAGCAAATCCTTTCTGGTGCTCTCGGAAATACAGATAACATGATCAGCCCTGTCGACAGCCACACGCTTCAGGGAAGCTGATTGATCCCAGCGAGACCCCCACTGTGGAAATTTTTCGTGAATCATGTCATATACGGTCAACACCTTGCAGGTGTTCCCGGGCACGCAACTCGTTCTCGAATAGTAGGTCTCGTGCACGATATCCGGCGCCCACATCTCGATCAGGCGCTTTGTAACGATCCGATTGGGCAGCAACATCATTTGCCCAGTTTTCGGGATATACCGGCGGACCCCAAATCCGTGGACCACGGATTTGGGTAGCGAATCCAGATAATGATTCCGATGCAAGGGCGCAAAAATGCCAACCTCTTCACCCTTTAGATAAAGCTGCTCCGCCATGCTGGAAAAGTAACGGGAAATTCCCCCGACTGACTGGGCACAAAATATCTGATGATCGTATGCGATTCTCAAAGTCCAACACCCATGCCCTGTCTCCAGTCATCGGAGCTGAGTTCCCCCCAGGACTCCAGATCAAGGCATTTGCCACTTTCGGGATCAACAAATGGGAGATGACCGATCAGCTTTTGACGTTCCTCACCACCAATATAGGTAAGCCTGCCGCTTGCATCACGTGCTTCACGCACGGACGATGGATAGGCTACGATCTTGTCCAGTTCGCTCGTAATGTTTGACGCAAGATCACGCCTGACAAAAAAGGCATTGCACCCCGTAGACGTGGTGCCGACAAACACATAGCCCTTAGACTCGCCCAGCTGAATCAGCGCACGAATAGACGCTCCAAAATACAGGTTTGAATGGTGGGCTCGAGTACGATAGAAATCGGCCTCATAAGGAATGGTCAGAGGGAGGCGATCCCCCAGCACTGCATTGTATTCGCAGACAACAATCGCGGGGGAGACAACCTCGATAGCCTGCCATACCCAATAATCATTTCCATCAATATCAATGCTCAGCAGGCCTAGCTCATGTTTAAAACCAGCCCCAGCTATTAGTTCATTAATATTATTCCGATCGATGAAAGCGCATTTGGCCAGAATATCGTGGCGCCAGTAAATATCCTGGGAACGGATATCTTCGATGTGGGCCATTGATCCATCCATCACCAATCCGCGCCAGTTCTGCGCCATCAACAAGTATCGTGTATTCGACTCTCGGTAGTTCTGGACACCGAATTCCACAAAGGACTTGTTGATATCCGGAATGCGGGTAATCAACCAATCAATGATTCCGTCCTCCCCCCACTGGGAGAACACGCGAAATTCGGCGTCCCGCAGATGCGCGATCCTGCCTTCACGTCGTTGATCCGACAGCAATTTTGCCTGAAGCAGGATATTCCGTTCGTGCAATTCGACATCGCAACCCAAAACCGCCCGCAGTCGCTTGAATATCGCTCGAACCAGCATCTTTATTTTGTCCATCTGCAACAAGCCCTGCTGGAAACGATGGAACTCAATCTATCTTTAACCGATGCAAAAAAGTCCCTGGCTTCGGCGCGAACCTGAAATACAGCCGACACAAAATTCAATATGAACAATCTTGAAACAAGTCTCATCTTGGCAAAAAAAGTGAAATTTGATGCCAAACGATACGAATAGAGGCTGAATTCATAAAAGGGCATGATCCAGTGAATGAGACGGCAACGGTAATCAGCCCAAACATTGGGTCGACTGCTTATTCCCTTTTTCCCAAACACCGCCAATCCCTTATCGACTCGCCCCACCTTCCCTCTGGCTGCCAAAAATAGATTCATGGACCAGTCCACCCCGAAATAATTAACACCAACCTCGGTACATGCGCGCAAGGGCTCGGTGCGAATCAAGGAATAGAATATTCCATGCGAATTCCAGCAGTTATCGAAAAACGATTTAAATCTCTTTTCAACATCTCCATCCATTGAGAATGTCACCAGGCTGTCTCCGACCGCATTCTGGCCGTCCATGCAATTTGGGCTCGTGGATGCAACATATTCAGGATTCGCTTCCAGGAACTGCACATTACATTCAACGAAATCGCCCGACCGGGTATCATCCGCCGCCCACCACATAAACAACGACCCTTTTGCATTGTCGAGCACAAACTTGAAGTTCTTGCACGCTCCGATATTGCGTGCCTGGCGAACATAAATCACCCTCGCATCTTTCCCACAGTATTCCCGGCATATCGTTTCCGTCGCATCCGTGGATGCATTGTCAGAAACAATCAATTCAAAATCGCCATAAGACTGCGCCAGTATCGAGTCCAGCGATTTTCTTATCGTGTGCTCACCGTTATAGACAGGCATACCTATCGTAACTTTAGGGGCGATCAACAATTATTGCCTTTCAATTCTTTACTGACCTGCATTCCATGCGCATGCAACGTACACTCCACAAATCCGTGCAGAGATCCAATTGAACAACCTTCACGCAATACGTTTCAAATAGCCATCAGGCGCAACCGTAATTAGCAGTTTGTTATGAATGCTTTTATCTATCAAGAATTCCGGATGCGATCCAAGATAGTCCCAGACGGCCGTTTTTGGGTTGTTTCCGGGCCCCCATGGTCGGTCCGGAAACATGCTGCTCGGCAAGTCTTCCACCACGGTATCAAATACCACGCAGTAGCTCCCGATGCTGGTGAGGGGCGCATATGCCTCAAGCTCTGCTCGAACGTGATCATGCGTATGATTGCTGTCCAGACAGACCAGCACTCGCGAATAGCGAGACGCGACAGATCGAACTTGCTCTATGGTTTCAGGAGAAATACTTGACCCTTGAATCATTTCTATGCGTGAGGCCATGGGGTGTGCCTCGATGGCGACGCGATTGTGGGAACGGATGTCGATATCCACGCCCAGAACTTTACGCTTTGATGCCTTGGGGTTGAGCGTCTCGCCACTTTCAATTGCCTCACACATATCCAGCAAGGCGAGCATTGACGCACTAAAAATCAGCGACCCCCCATGGGCAATTCCTGTTTCGATTATAAGGTCTGGCTTGATCTGCCAGATCAACTCCTGCATCGCGATCATGTCTTGCGGATATTGAATGATCGGGCGACCTTGCCACGCAAAGTTATATGAATACTTTGGGAGCGTGGATGCACGAACAAATGCTGCGGCTGTTTCGCAGAGTTCCTTGTCCGCTGATATTGCCCCAATTCGCTCTGCGACCTCTTTGTCGAAATCAGACACCATCCACCCCGATATACTTGTATTTATTGCTTGTCATCACCCGAATCTCTTCTAGATAGTTTGAATTCATAACGTAAACTGTTGACCCATGCGGCAACGTCTCCATGGCCTCCTTCGGCGAACTTACCCGTACCCCGGTAACCGGCAAATAGCGGCCTTGTTTGACTGGATTGATATCGACAACCATCATCAACGCACGGCCCATTCTCTCCAAAAGCAGCGAAAAAATAACGCCCTTTGAGGCGCCCCCCCAGATTGCTGCCCGGTTCTGTGCCACACCACTCATATCCAATCTACCCAACTGCCCGTGCATCATGTCCACAGGAAATGTCACGCGATCGCTCTCATTTATTACTGGCTTTTTTAATGTTGCAATGTCCGCCACCAAATAAAGATATTGGTCGCCAAAAAAACGGCCGCACTCAATTACATCTCCAAACATTCTCTGCAAATCGGACAGCCTGAAATAATTGACATGCTCGTAGAAAATATCAAACCAGGCGCGCCTCTGACAGATCCAGTCAAAGCACGGAACTTCAATAAAAATTTTCCCAGCTCCACCATTCGCATCTCTGAGCTTCGTCAAAAAATCATACGGGTTCTCGATATGCTCCAGAACGTGACGCAAGATCATTCCATCGGCCCTCATTCCTGCGTCAGGCTGGAAATATTGACGCAAGATGCGCGGATTATCCCCCTCGTAAGCGGGGTCAAATCCGGTCAGGTCAAACCCATTTTCCAGTAGCATTTCAAGGAAGTAGCCCTTGCCACACCCGACCTCAACCAAGCCAGTTTTCCCCATGGTGCGCTGGATGATACTCGACACATTCTCAAGATGAGACCGAAACAATGGACTGCATGCTTGCTCATTTTGGTAGTGATCGTCATAGTCCATACGCGCCGATTCGAAGGCAATGTTATAGACCAGACCTGTTTCCTGATCCTCGACCAGAACAATGTCTCCAGTCGGGCATGATCTGGCCTCGGATTCCAGGTCATACATCCGGTTCTGGAAAACAGGTAAATCTTTTTGCGTGTACAAAACACGGTATTGTTCAATTTCAGCCATTGCGCTTTACCTGATCCCCACTACACATGGCGGATCGATAAGGTTATCTGCACGCGCACCGAAACGGAGCAAGTCACGCCGCCCATACTCATCTGCGATCTTCTCGGCCAGTGCGCGTACGGTGGTCGGTACTGCCGAGCAAATGTTAACTGGGCCTTTCTGACTACTTCTAGCCACTTCAGCGATCATGTGCCCGGCTTCCTGTACATCCATAAAATCCCGTATCTGGTTGCCGCTTGTGAGCCCTGCAATTTCGCCAGCGGCCAGCTTTGCGCGCAGGTAGGGTACCAGTCTTCTTTCGTCTTCACCCGTCCCATATAGATAAAACAGACGACACCAGACGAACTCGACGCCAGTCGCGTCAAAGTATTGCGACAAAACGAGAAATGCTGCAGCTTTGGCTGCGGCATAAGGTGTCGTTGGCTTTAGCTGTGATTGCGTCGACAAATAGCCCGGGCTCGGATCGTACTCAAAGCAAGTTCCAACACCAACGAACCTGCGAATGCCCATCTTGACACATGCTTTTGCCAACGTGAGCGTTCCACTCAGGCAATCGAGATTTTTCTCGGACTGTAGATATTTACCCGGCTCGGCATACCAAGCGACATGTATAACCGTGTCAACGTCCCTGCATGCCTTTTCCCACCAACATTGCGTTTCAGAAAAAAGATCCGGTGTAACTAGAATAGTTTCGATCTGATCCCCTGGGTCAAACCGGTTCTGTTTCCCGTCGCGTACCACAAGCCGTACTTTCGCAGATTTTTCCAGGAGCGCCTTCAATACCTGGCGTCCAACAAATCCCGTTGCACCAGTGAGAAGCACAGTTTGACTCATACCATTTCCAGGCGCGGCACAGCAATAATGAATTGCGTTCCTGAAGCTGCCAAGCTGACAAATTGACCTTTAACTTCCTGCGCGATATTCCACGGCAAAATCAACACATAATCCGGCTTATGGCGCTCTAATTCATCAGGTGCCAGAATTGGAATTCGGCTTCCCGGCATGTACTTGCCCTGCTTGGCAGGGTTACGATCGACAACAAACGGGACGAGGTCGGGACGTATCCCAGCGTAGTTCATCAATGTATTGCCTTTCGCTGCGGCGCCATAACCCGCTATCGTTTTCCCCCTGCGTTTGGTATCCAGCAGAAAAGCAATGAAGTCATTCTTGACCTGGTTGGTCTTGGACTGGAAACCCATGTAATAGTCGACACTGAGCATGCCTGCCCGAGCTTCGCGATGCAGCAGTTCATCCACCCGGGGGCTGCATGGCTGATGTCCGGTGTCGCTGCGCTGCGCATATACGCGCAGGCTGCCGCCATGAGTGGGGTACTCTTCCACATCGAACACCATAAGACCATTGGCAGAAAAGATGTGGTTGACGGCCGTGAGCGAAAGATAGGAAAAATGCTCGTGGTAAATCGTGTCAAACTGATTTTCTGCGATCAGTTTGAGCAGATGGGGAAATTCGAAGGTTGCCACACCCTCCGGCTTCAGCAACACGGCAAAGCCCATTACAAAATCGTTGATATCGGGAACATGGGCGAGTACGTTGTTGGCGGCGGTCAGGTCGGCCTGCTTGCCTTGAGCGACCAGTTCTTTGGCCAGACGCACGCCAAAAAAGTCCTCCACAATCGGGATGCCCTTGGCCCGTGCCGCAGCGGCAGTGCTCGCGGTAGGCTCCACGCCTGTACAGGAGATGTTGCGCGCCTTGACGTATTGCAGCAGGTAGCCGTCATTGGCGGCGACTTCGACGACGTGGCTTTTCACTGTCAGATTGAAGCGCACCACCATGTCGGCGACATAGCGCTCGGAATGCGCGAGCCAGCTGCTGGAAAAACCGCTGAAGTAGGCGTACTCGGAATCGAATAGCTCATTGGCCTGGGCAAAATCCTCGGTTTGCACCAACCAGCAGTGTTCGCACACCAGCACGCGGAGCGGAAACCACTTTTCGGGAGCATGCAGCGTCTGCTCGGTAAGGTAGGCGTTGGAGGGCGGCGCGCTACCCAGGTCCACCAGGGGCAATTTGAGTTCCGATCCGCAATGACGGCATTTCATGGCGCCACCCCGGCAAAGCCGTTATCCAACGGAGGATGTGCGGCATCACGCGGCGATAGTCCGGTGACCGGCAGTGGCCACTGGATGGCAAGCCGGGGATCCTGCGCATTCAGGCCGTCTTCCGCTTCTGGCTGGTATATGGCGGTATGAAAATACAGCATTTCGCAGTTGTCTGTGAGAGTTTGAAACCCGTGTGCAAAGCCTTCCGGGATAACAAGGGTTTTGTGATTATCGGCACTAAGCACTTCGGCATGCCAGCGCAAAAAAGTGGGCGAATTATCGCGCAGGTCCACGGCAACATCAAAGACTTCGCCACGCAGGCAGCTTACGAACTTGATTTCGGCATGGGGGGGGCGCTGGAAATGCATGCCGCGCACGGTGCCGCGAGCCGCCGTGAAAGTATGGTTGATCTGGGCAATGTGCCTGCCCGGAGCGAGCGCCTGCAATTCCTCGCTGCAGAAAAGGCGCTCCAGGTAGCCCCGGCTGTCACCAATGGGTTTGCGCTGCAGGATCCGCAAGCCGGTAAGTGGCGTTTCCAGAATGTCGAAGCGGGTGCTCATGCCTGCCTTGCTGCTGCCTCATATGCCTGGATCTGTTGCACGCTGGTGGCGGCCATGTCCAGGCCTTGCTTCCAGGCCTGATGCCAGGCCAGCGTCATGCCCAACGCGGTTTGCAGATTCCAGCGTGGGCGCCACCCAAGCTGGACCTTGGCCTTGGAGCTGTCCAGCTTGAGCATGTTGGCTTCATGCGGCTGCAGGGCGGCATCACATTGCCAGGCGGCGTCTGGAACCTGGCCGCACAGATATTCGACGATCCACTGCACCGGCTTGGCGTCAGTCTCTTCTGGACCGAAATTCCATGCCTCGGCATAGCCCTGGCCCTCGGTGAAAAGCCGTTCAGCCAGCATGAGATAGCCCGACAGCGGCTCAAGCACATGCTGCCAGGGGCGCGTAGCCAGCGGCGAGCGGATGGTAAGGACCTGCCCGGCATCCAGTGCACGCAGAAAATCGGGAACCAGCCGGTCGTCCGCCCAATCACCGCCGCCGATGACGTTGCCGGCGCGCGCACTGGCCAAGTGGATGCCGGCGGCGTCCAGGAAAGAACGGCGGTAAGCCGCCGTCACCAGTTCGGAACAGGCCTTGCTGCTGGAATAGGGATCGAAGCCGCCCATGGCTTCGTTCTCACGGTAGGGCCAGACCCACTCCCGGTTCTCGTAGCACTTGTCGGTGGTGACGTTGACTACCACCTTGACGCTGGGCGTCTGGCGCACCGCTTCCAGCAGATTGACCGTGCCCATGACATTGACGGCATAGGTCTCCGCCGGCGCAGCATAGGAATAACGCACCAATGGCTGCGCGGCCAGATGCAGCACAATATCGGGCTTGGCCGTTTGCATGGCCTGCGTGAGCGTGGCTGCGTCACGGATGTCGGCAATCTTGCTGCTGGCCAGACTGTCCTGCAGATTTGCAACCGTGAAAAGATTGGGTTCGGTTGGCGGCGTCAGCGCATAACCATGGACGTCGGCACCCATGTCGGCCAGCCACAAGGCGAGCCATCCGCCCTTAAATCCCGTGTGGCCACTCAGGAAAACCCGCTTGCCGCGCCAGAATTCCCGGTTCATTGCCACACTTTCCATGGGGCCTTGCCGGAAGCCCAAAGCTCCTCGAGCAGATTCTTTTCGCGCAGGGTGTCCATAGGTTGCCAAAAACCATTGTGCTCAAAAGCCATCAACTGCCCTTCTGATGCAAGATGCGTCAAGGGTTCGCCTTCCCAGCTGGAGTGGTCACCCGCAATCAGGTCGATGCATCGGGGCGAGAGCACAAAGAAACCACCATTGATCAAGCCGCCATCCCCTCGCGGCTTCTCGGTAAACCCAGCCACTCTGGCACCTTCCATCTGCAAGGCACCGTAGCGTCCGGGTGGTTGGACGGCGGTGACTGTCGCCAGCTTGCCATGCTGCCTGTGGAATGCGATCTCGCGCGAGACATCGACATCAGACAAGCCGTCGCCGTAGGTGAAACAGAATGCCTCTTCATTCCTGACGTATTCCGCAACCCGTTTCAGCCGCCCCCCCGTGAGCGTCTCCTCACCGGTATCCACCAGCGTCACGCGCCATGGCTCCGCCTTGCGCTGGTGAACTTCCATCCTGTTGTGTTCCATGTCGAACGTGACATCGGACATATGCAGAAAATAATTGGCGAAATATTCCTTGATGAGATATCCCTTATAGCCGCAGCAAATCACGAAATCGTTCACGCCATACGCCGAATAGGTTTTCATGATGTGCCAGAGGATCGGCTTGCCGCCGATCTCGATCATCGGTTTCGGCTTCAGGTGAGTTTCTTCCGATATCCGTGTGCCGAGGCCACCGGCAAGGATGACCGCGATCATGGTTTTTCTCCAATGGACTCAACGCCGAACTCACGGCCGTAGTGGCGATAGTCCATACGGAAATCACCCGACCGGATATAGGTCTGAAGTGCCGTGACAATGGAGCGGTGTTTGTCGGGCGACCACTCTTCCAGCCATTTCCCGTAGACAGCGGGTGTGAACTGCGCAGAATAGCCACCGAGCTCTTCTATTGTGGTGTCATAACTATCGAAGAACAGATCTTCGGTGTTGTACATGAACCTCATGAAGTAATACTCATAGACCTGCTGCTTATCAATTTTGAAGTCGAGGGTATCCAGACCAAGCAGGAGACGGCGATAGTCTTCCACATCCCTGGAATGCAGATTGAAGTCGTAGGCTATATGGGGATTATTCAACGAATTGTTGATTACCGGAATTCCGAGTGCGGCGTATTCAAATGCAATCGTGCCATAGACAGTCAGAGCCACATTGATCCCTTCGGCGATAATCTGATGATGGGAGGCATCTGACGGCAGCAATGTAAACTTGGGATATTTTGCGATGAATGCCTCGATGATTTCCATGGTCCCGGGCAGATAGTCGGGGTGGGTCTTGATATACCAGTCGTAATCCGTGACCTCACTCAACTTTCCGAGAAAGTCCAGCCATTCATAGAAATCGGGAAAGACGTTGTTACCGTAGCTGTGCGGGCTATCAAAGAAGCAGTGCGTGGCAATCAGGATTTTTTTCCGGGGGGACTCTCTCAACAATCGCACATGGCGTGAAGTGCCATAGGCCGATTTGGTGGAATAGGCCATATCGACGCCCACTTCACCGGCAAAGCGCCGTTCGATCCTGCGCTTGGCTTCCGCAATACCCGCTGTTTTCACCTCTTCCGGCAAGGCGGCGAAACGCTCCCGAAAATAAAAAAAGTCATTGTATGCAAAGTAATTTTTCTTGCTCATCCGGTAAACGTGAGTCACGTTAGTCTGGAAGACCGGGATATTTCTCTCGACCCCCAGGCGCAGCGGCATGGCCACGTTATAAACGCAGTGGCTGACGTTGATTGCACGCACATCATGGCTGTCGAGGTAGTCCTCCCAGAAGACGAACAATTCGATCGACTCAAGCAGGAAACGCTGAAATTCCGGATTGGTCTTGTCGACTGTTGGCTTGTTGAAGCGCGCTAGATACGTGTCGTAGATGAGGTCGCCTACCCAGATGCCATGGATCGTCAGTGCCTCGATATCCCATTTATCGCCGAACTGGCTAGTGACCTCATCATATATACGACGTGCTTTTTGTATTTGAGCCTCGCTGATTTCAATGGTGAGGAAATCCGTAGCACCAAATGATCGATACACGCCCAGGTACGACAACCCAAGTAGTTTTGCGATTTTGAAAGCCAGCCTTTTCCAGCGACTGGAATACACTCTTGGGACATAACCAATGATTCGGGCATTATTTTCCGTTGCCAGCACATTTGCCAGATAACTGTAGGCAATATGAGCCGACTGCATTGAGCTGAGCTCCATCATGACGATGGGACCTTCATCCTGCTGTCTGGCATCACACGCGAATGCTCGCTTGTTATGCTTGATAAAACGCGCATCCACCGGATCGCGCTTCAGGCGCTTCAGGAGGGCTATGGCATTCTTGAAAAAAGTGACTGACATTTAAAATCCATTGATTGGCAACCACCCGCGGAAGCAACTGCCAGAAGCGGGACTTGGGCATCGCGCCTCAATCTTCGCCTGAAGGGCAATGAGCAGGACGTCTGTTGGTTCGTGATTGTATGTAAATTGCGCCCCGAAATTCAGTTGCCCTGTTCTGGGTCTTCGCGATTGAGACCAAAGATCAATGAGGCGATCCGGCGCCCCTCAAAAGCAACATCGGACGGAATCGTCGCTTCGTGGGCAAATCCAGACTTCAACAACGCCTTGGCCGAGCCCGGGTTGGTTTCATAACAGCCGGCCGTAACCTTGGCAAGGCCGAGGTCCTGCATGCCATACCGGCAGGTCTCGATTATCGCTTCGGTGGCGTAGCCTTGACCCCAGGACGCCTTGTCACCAATCAGGAACCCGACAGTTGCACGCGAATGAGGCGCAATAATAGGCCCCAGCTTGATATTTCCAATATGACGGCCGTCCTTTTTTGTGACAATACCGAGCATCAGATTGACCGGGCTTTCATTAACTGACTTGATGAAGGCTACCAGTTCCTGTACATCCTTTACCTCAGAAAAACGAATTTCCAGATACCGATTAATTTCCGGGTCACGCAACCAGGACAGATAAGTGTCGGTTGCATCGTCCACATGCAGGGTTCGCAGGATCAGGCGTGGGGTTTCGAGGGCTTTGGCAAGAATCATGACTAGACCACTTTAAACTGTAATCCATAATTGCTGAGGAAAGCCTTTGCACGCATCGGATTGCTGTCAGAAAAATTGAACAGGCTGCCGCAGGCAAGGGCACTCACATCTGTTTCAAGGAAAGCCGCCTTGAGGTGGTTGTACTGTCCCGACCCACCGCAGCCAATCACCGGGACGGTGGCTACAGAACAGGCCAGCCTCAGCAGCGGGAGATCGAAACCTTCCATGGTGCCATCCTGGTCCACTGACTGGATCAGGAACTCGCCTGCGCCGGCAGCCTCACAAGCGTGAAGGTGTTCCTCAATGCTCACAGTCTCGACCCGGGTAGCACCATGGGAAACAGCCTGATAGCCACCATCATGGCGCTTCGCGTCCACGCCAATCACAACGGCCTGCTTGCCGAAACGGTCAGCTACGCGGCTGATCAGGTCGAGATGGCTATAGGCTGCGCTGTTGATGACGACCTTGTCGGCACCGTTCTGGATCAGGAAGGCAGCGTCCTCAAAGCTGCAAACGCCTCCACCGACGGATAGCGGCATGAAGCAGGCTTCAGAGATCCTGTGCAGCAGTTCCGCCAGCGGCTTGACCGATGCATCATCACGGGCGATGTTGAGAAAAATCAACTCATCAGCGTATTGTGAATTGTAGACCGCCGCACTCTTTACGGGATCACCGACATCGCGCCACTCACCGAAGTGGACACTCTTGACGAGGCGGCCGTTCATCAGCAACAGGATGGGGATGATGCGGCGCTTCAGCATTTTCCATCCCAACGACAAAAATTCTCAATCAGGCGCAGGCCGTTAACCTGGCTTTTTTCCGGGTGGAACTGCACGCCGACCACATTGGCACGACCGATTGCAGCCGTAACCAACCCGCCATAATCTGTGGTGGCCAGCACATCCAATGCGTTGTCGCACCGGACCGCATAGGAGTGCACGAAATAGAAATCGCACCTGGTCTTGATACCGGAAAAAACAGGATGCGGCCGGCTCACATCGAGTTCATTCCAGCCGACGTGCGGAATCCTCAGGCCAGGCCCGACATCAAGACGCGTAACGCGGCCCTCGATCAGGCCAAGGCCGTGATGCATGCCCCCTTCTTCGCCGATCCCCATCATCAATTGCATGCCAAGGCAGGTTCCCAGCAAGGGACGGCCTCCCTTGGCGAAATCGAGGATAGGGTCTCGCAACTGGCGCTTCTCGATTTCGGGCACTGCGGCGCCAAAATTACCGACGCCGGGAATGATCAGGTGGGTCAGATCATCGAAGGCGGCCGCATTGTCCACAACAACAGGGTCGAAACCATTCTGGTAGACAGCATTGCAGACGGACCGCAGATTGCCCATACCAATATCCAGAATGCCTATCATGAAAGCACCGTGAGGACGGATGAACCGCGCCTGTTCATCCCTTCACAATGGGGATGGTCTTGTGTCGGATTCCACGATTATCCTCGGGTTCGCGATACCAGTTGTCGTAATCCGCAGTACGCGGCGCATATGGCGCGTTGAAATCAGGCACATAGGGCGGCACGACCGTCTTGGCAACGATGTCGTTGAATTCGTTCTCGCTGATGCCAAGATATTCGAGGAAGAGCGTCAGCGATGGTGGCTTCTTGCCCTCGTACTGGTCGATCAGTTGGCGCGCTTTTTCCTGGGTAATGCGCCCATTGCGGAGGTCCAACGCAGTCATCTGCGTGACGCGGCCGTACCCGCGCTTGAGGTACTTGATGTAGTCGCGAACGCCCTGGAGATGGCATTCGATTTTTTCATACGGATACTCTTCCCATGGAATGCCTTCAACCTGATCACCCTTCCATCCCAGTTCAGACTGAATCAGGGCAACCTGCTTCTTGACGTCCCAGGGAATGAAGGAGCCCAGACAAACAGAGCGGTATCCCAGCTTCTTGAGATCCCGCATCGGTGGATAAGTAAAGGGCTTGAGATCTCGCGGATCGAATTCGAAATCAGCGGCGATCATGCCCGCCATGTCTTCCGCAGTGATGCCAAGGTTGGTTGAGCGGTTGAATTTTTCCTCGTCAACCTCCTCGATCTCGTTATCGCGATAGTCGTAATAAGCCGTGTATTCAGAAGAAGGTTCGCCCCAAAAGATCAATGGCACCTGCTGCTGGATGGCGACATGCATGGGATAGGAGTAGATGCCGGTGTGGCAGTGCCAGCAGAAGTCGCCTTTGCGTACCAGGGACTCCAGCATCAAGCGCTTAACCAACTGCCAGTTTGGCGTGAAGCTCAACACATCCACCCCGAGCTTGCGAAACGTACGCTCGTTGTTCTTGAGCAAGCCTTGACGCATGAAGCCATGGTTGAATTGGACGACCAGAGGCTTCAGGCCGTATTCCTTCATCAGGTAATGCAACGTAAAAGTGCTGTCCTTGCCCCCGGAAAAAGGCACGATGCAATCGTAAGCATATTTGCCCCGATACTGTTCCACCAACCTATCAAGCTGTTCCTTACGGCCACTCCAGTCAATGGCGGTGTCCTTGAATTCCTTCTGGCGGCAGATATTGCAGACGCCATCCGCATCAAACTCGATGGTCTCGTACGTTTCCGGCAGGTTGCACGCCTTACAGTGCTTCAACATTGCATTTACTCCAGTCTGTGACCGCAGTGACACTGCGGTCGGGTCTTCAGTTTCTTGCCCCGGTCCCCAGGGCGGCAATCAGTTGGTTCATGTCCTCGATTTCAGGATGCGGCAAGGGTATGGTCTTGCCTTTTGGCGGGATACAACTGATTACACGCTTGTCAGCCAGCAGGCCCACCACCATGGCCATCGTTGCACATCCCGCCACGATGTCGCTCGATGCGATTTGCTCAAGCAGCGTCTTGTTCTCGCCACATACCAGTGGGAGATCGAACTCCTGCATCGCCCAATCGTATTTGCCGCGTTCCTCCTGAGGGTGCGGTCGCACAACAATGCGCTCGATTTCTGGCGCAAGGCTGCCAACATGGGTGAGGAAGTAACGCAACGCCTCCTCCTCGGTATATCCCCAGTAACGCTCATCGCCGTATAGCGCAATGCCATCCTCACGCAGCGGCTCGCAGACATAGAGGATGCGCATGCCATAACCCTGCCGGGGCTGCGCTTGCTCCATCGCAGCAAACTCCTGGCGGATGTCTTCAAAATAGGCATTCGGCACCATGCGTACCGGCACCTCAGGTAGCGTTTCAGCAGCAATGCTCAGAGCCACCTCGTCGCCGACCCAGACCTCGTTAGGCCAATGCCATTCACCGTGGCGCAGGAA
This sequence comes from Thiobacillus sp., assembly GCA_019911765.1. GTDB lineage: Bacteria > Pseudomonadota > Gammaproteobacteria > Burkholderiales > Thiobacillaceae > Thiobacillus. The sequence continues at coordinate 16,217 of JAIOJU010000028.1, read as the reverse complement.
GCGCTGGCGGTAATTGACCCAGTGATCGAGCACGACGACGCAGTGCTTTCCCTGTGCCCGGGCCAAGCCGATGGCACGCCATTCAAGGTCCGACAGAAAACTCGTGCCGCACAGCAGCCAATCGCAGGACGACACCAGCAGCTCCAGCGCCATGGTCTTTACATTACCCAATTTGCGGCCAACCACAGCCGTCGCTGCGCCTTCGGTGCAGAAAACGCAGTCCAAACCCTGCTTGCGTATATAGCTGGCGATGATTTCGACGCCGCCGGCGTCATGCGCAACCACGCCGATCATGCCGTGGCGTCTCCCCCTGGCCCAAAGTCCTGGCGCAGGACGCCATACTCGATCATGTCCACCATTTCTCCGTTGAGAAACAAGTGCTTGCGACGGCGCCCCTCCTCGACCATGCCCATCTGCACGGCCAATTTCTGCATACCGAGATTGGTAGCGGCTGTACCGCAGTACACGCGCTCAAGATTGAGTTTCTGGAAACCGTGGCGTAGCAACGCCAGCGAGGCGTTGAGACCGACTGACTTGCGCCAGTGCCTGGGATTGCCGATGACGATGGCGTATTCGGCATTGCGGTTGATGAAGGAAATACTCTGCAGGCTGACGTTGCCGATATGTCCGTCCTCGTGGTGGCAGATGGCCCACACTACCCGGTCCTCGCGATTCAGGTTGTGGTAGAACTCGCGGAACCATTCTGTCGTCTTGAAGAATTTTCCATGGGAATTGAAGTGGCACACTTCCTGGTCTTCGAACCAGGATGGATAGGGGCCATCGAGATCCTCTTCTCGCAGGCCGCGCACGTAATAACCGTCGGCTAGCTCGTAGATCATCGTAAAGCCTCCAGATTGCGCCATACCTTGTGAAACGCCTCGATGATGAGATCGACTTCATCATCACTGAACTCATGTGAACAGATGCCGAAGCCGAGAAAACTCGACTCGTGCAGGTCTTCCGCAACCGGGCAAATACCCTTGCTGTAGTCCACGTCGCGCTTGCAGATATCCGAGGTCCACGGGAAACCCTTGCTGCCGTAGGCTATCTTCTTTTGGTACATCGGCAACATGTGCAGGTTCTGGTAACTGGCGGCGAGCGCGGGCACACCCTCCGCAGTCAAGGCCTGGTGCAGGCGTTGACGACTGATGCCGAGCGCCTTGATATCCAATGTCATCGCATATACGTAATAAACATGCGTACAACCGGATGACACTGTCGGCGTTTTCAATCCCACAAGGCCGGCCAGACCCTTGTCCAGTTTGCGCGCGATGCGCTGACGCGAAGCGACCATGGCATCCAGCTTTTTGAGTTGCTCGATGCCCATGGCGCACTCGATCTCGCCAAGGCGGAAATTGTGGCCGATCATGTTGCTCAAGTTGGTCACACCCTTGTCTTCGACGACGACTTCGGCATGATTACGAATCAGCCGAAGGCGGTCGGCGAGGTCGGCGTCATCGGTTACTGCGATGCCGCCTTCACCAGTGTGAATATGCTTGTGGTAATTGAGGCTGTAGCCGCCGATGTCGGCCAGGGTGCCGGCGTATCTATCCCTGTATTTCGCGGCTGGAGCCTGAGCAGTGTCGGAAATGATCTTCAGCTTATGCTTGTCGGCGATTTTGCGCAGCGTGTCCATGTCAGCCGAATGACCGGCGATGTCCACGGACATGATGGCGCGTGTCTGTGGGCTGATATTGCGCTCAATCGAGTCCGGATCGAGACAGAAGGTTTCGCGCTCAATGTCGGCGAAGACCGGGATAGCGTTCCAGTGCAGGATGGCCGTGGCGCTGGCCGCCATGGTCCATGGGCTTACGATGACTTCGTCGCCCGGCTCTATGCCGATGGCGCCGACAGCGGCAATCAGGCCCGAGGTCCATGAGTTGAAGGTGACGGCATGCTTGACGCCGAAATAGCTTTCACACTGGCGTTCGAATTCCTGCACTTTTGGACCGCCGAAGAAATCCGGGTCCCAGCAGCCGAGAAACTGAGAAAGAACACCACTTTCAACCACTTTTTTAGCTGCCTCGACCTCTTCGCGGCCGAGCGGGTTGTAACGGGCAAAGGTTTTGTCGATCATCCTGGGGCCACCCAGAAGTGCCAGGGTATCGCTAGCGCTTTGTTTGTTCATAGTGCTGCTTTCATTTTCAGGAGCGATTCAAGGGTACGCAACGCATCCTCGCCGGAGCACAGGGTTGAAGGCCCGCCACGCAAGCTGGCGCTCACATTGTCAGCGACATGCCACGGCAGCCTGCCCCCCTCCGTTGCGATGGTCTCGCCAGCAGCCGATAACACTGTATACATGGCCACATCGCGATCCGGAACGGTAGGCTGCCAGGTGATTTTTGCGCCCCCCTGCTCGTAGCGCAAACAGCCATTCGGCGCCACGAGCTGGATTTCATAATGCGAGAAGTGCTCCTCCTGTGCGGCCAGGAAGGTCACTTCTCCGGCTGCGAATTTTACCTGAACATCCGGTTCGGGGTCGCTTCCGCCCCAGAGGCGGCCGGAATTGATGATTCTGAAATCCACAATCGGACCAAGCCAGAATTCGAGCAGATTCGAAAAGTGCGATCCGTTGTGCAGCAGACCCTTCGTGTACCAGAGCACGCCCTTGACCGGTGTGGCGATGGTACCGTTGCTGAGCCGCCGCTTGACCTCGAGCACGCCAGGCTCGACGCGGCGCAGATAGTTCACATACAGCTGGCAGCCCGCCTCCCGGCACGCCGCGACCATAGCTTGCGCATCGGCCAGTCCGTGCGCCAGCGGCTTTTCGCAGAGAATCAGTTTGGGCCTGCCATGCTGCAGGGCGATATGTATGCCCTCGGCGTGATGTTCAGTCGGGGAGGCAATGATGACCACGTCCGGCTGCACGGCCTGCATGCCATCGGCGAGGCTGGAACCGGTCCAGCCGCCGTAGTAGTTGGCGAAGCGGGCACGGTTGGCTTCGTCTGGATCGACGCCGCCGGCCAGCTCGAAATCGGGATGCAACGAGAAGGCCCGTGCATGCGTCAAAATGGCAGCATGGTCTGCGGTACCGACGTCGTAACCCACGCCCATCTGCCCCAGACCGACAAGCAAGACCTTGTACTTCACGTCGGCCGCACGTCCTTGCGCTGAACCAAATCATTGACCTTCAGCACCTGCGGATTGGCGCGCAGGAAACGGATGGCGTCACCGCAGCCGAACAGGGGATTGTCCTTGCCGAGATTCTCGATCAGGGTTCGAATCAATTCGTAGTCGGCCGGCTCGTCCAGCGTCAGGCCCAGGCCCGGCCAGTGCAGCGAGGGCGGCGCGATCAGGTAGACATGCGGGAACAGTTGCGGGTTATTGACGATATGGCGCGACACATGTTCACGGTCGAGCGGATCGTCGGTCATGGCAAAGGACTTCTTCAGCGCCTCGAGCGTGATGACCTGCGTATCCATGCCATCCGGATAGCTGCTGATAAAGGAGTTCGCCGCATACACTGCATTGTTGCGCTTGAACACGCGAATCGTCTGCTCGACGAGATCGGGGTCTATGATCGGGCAGTCGCCGGTGATCTCCACCACCACATCGGCTTGTGCCGAATCCGCAGCACCGATGACGCGCGACATGACATCTTCCTCGCTGCCGCGAAATACCTTGATGCCATCCTTCTCGGCAAAGTCGGCCAACACATCGTCGGTTGCATTGATTGTGGTGGCCAGCACGATCTCGTCAATCGATGGTACCGCCTTGAGGCGGCTGGTCAGGTGCGCCAGCATGGGGCGACCCAGTGCCGGCAGCATCACTTTGCCGGGCAGTCGCGAAGAGGTCATGCGAGCCTCTATGGTTGCTACGATCTTCATGAATTATCCTGTTGGCCAGTCGGTTACTGGGCGGCACGCGCGCGGAAAATCGCCTCGGCCTGCTTCCAGTCCTGCTCTTCGTCGATGTCAATGGCCGTCCCCTTGGGCAGGACATAGCCGATAAAGCCATCGTCCGAACCCGCGCCTTCAGCATTCAGTACCCGCGCCGCGGGAAAAGCAGCGAAGCTGCCCGCATCGAAATATTTCTTTTCAAGATCCTGGGAGCGCACCGCGAACATGCCGGCCTGCACTGGCACCAGCCGGCCATCGGGCTGGCGGCTGAAGGCCCATTCGATCGGCGCTTGATATTCGGACACGGCCAGCAGCGGCTGCCCACCGCCGGAGGCGGTAAACAGCACGGCCGCCTTCGTCAGATCCTGCGCGTCGATCAGGGGCGCACAGGCCATCAGCAGCCAGATCTCGTCGAAATCACGGCCGCGACGCGCATATTCCTCGGTCACATAGCGCAGCACCGGCATGATCGGCGTCATGTCGTCGGCCAGATTGTCCGGGCGCGGGAAGTCCGGGGGGAAGCCGCAGGCAGCCGCAACCGCACTGATATCCGGACTTTCGGTGGACACATGCACCGTATCGAACAGGCCACTGGCGGCCGCGGCCCCAAGGACATGAGCAATCATGGGCTTGCCGCAGAAATCGCGCACGTTCTTGTTGGGAATACGCTTGGAACCGCCGCGTGCGGGAATGATGGCAAGGCGCTTCACACGCTCACCTTGCTTGCGTTCCGAATGAGACTGGCACTGTGTGCGCCGCAGTTGAACAGCATATCGATGACAGACATATAAGGCAGGAATTCACCAAACAACTGAGGATACTCCGGATGATGATAGTTGAAATAGCGCACCGGCACGCCCAGGGCACTGAAGGCGTCGGAAGCGTCCAGGTATTCACTGGAGCCCGGCGGGGAAATGTACTCGGTCGCGCCAACCTCGCGGCAGAGAGAAGCCAGCAGGTCGGCCTTGGCGCCCTCGCCCTGCATTGTGCTCGAACGCAGCACTTTCGTCTCTATCCCCAGCAATTCGCAACAATGCATGATGATGCCGATATTCAGATCGGCCAAGCGCGTCGGATTGTCGAGCTTGGCCAACAAGGCAGGAGCTATCTCGCGAAAGCAGACCGCCTTGCTGTAATTGGCCTCTATCGTCTTGCGGTGGGTGGCGGCGAAATTGCTGCTCATGTCCACCTCGACCTCGCTGATCAGTTGATCGCGCTTGCCCTTGCTGGTCACCGGCACCGTCAGCCATTGCGCACCCCGAGCTGTTTTGATCTGGTTGCGTTGCTGCCAGGAACGCCGCGCAAACTGAACCGAATCCAGGAAGATAAAAACATCAACTGCCTGCATCAGTCCAAAGTAGCCGCTCCAGGGCAGATAGGTCGGCTGCATGATTGCAACCCGCGTCATTCCGCCACCGCCAGCCCTATGCCCTCGAAGCCGTAATTGTTGCCGTTGTAGAACATGAAATGCCGGCCATCGTATTTGACGACAGCAGCGTATTCAATCATCTCGCTATCGAAACCGGATGGGCCCACGTCAATTCCAACTAACTCGTCACGCCGTACCCAAGTCACCCCATCGAGGGATTCCGCATAGCCCAGACGATAGGTCTCGCCTTTATATGCAAACCACATTTTCCAGACACCCTCTTCGAAAAGGACAAAGGGCCGCGCCAAGGCATTTTCCGATGCGTTCTTGAAGTCTATGCAAACATGTCCATCTCGTCGCCAGACCTTACCGTCATCGGAACGTGCCAGCTTGATGTTGTAGCGCGGCAGATCCTTGTGCACCCAACCGCAGCCAGAAACGTAGTACATCCGAAATTCGCCATCCGCCTTGACTACGAATGGTGCAGTGTTGAGGAAGGGATCGGTTGGGCAACGTTCTATGATTGGGGCACGCGACCAGCGTGCAAAGGTCTGGCCACCGTCATGGCTTAACGCAAGCCCGCCGAAGAGGTGCATGCGCACCGTCGAACCAGGGTTCCAGCCGATATAGTAGAGCGCCTTTTCACCATTACCCAGGTCGAGTAGACAGGACGGTGTAACACCGTTGTCATCGAAGCAACCGAGATCTCCGGGCAGCAGGATTGGACAGTTGCTATGCGCTATGACGCGAAAAGGCGAATTGAGATCAACGTCTGCCCAGGTGATGTGGGACTGGTTTTTGTCGCTGCGGCCCGAATAGTAAATCCGGAACACCCCATCGCCTAGATCCTCCGGCGTTGGAATCATCGCATGGGTACGTGACCACCATTTATCACGCTGAGGCTCAATGAAAAGACCGGTTTTTATCCAACGCATCTTGTTTAGCTATTTTTAGAGTTTGAAATACGATTTCTTGAGTACCTTTGCTCTGCGATCAGTCTCATCATAGATCTCGGTAGAAGTGGCCAAAGCAACGGAGCCGTCCAGCATATCTCGAGCCACATCGGCACCCATGCCAACAAAGCAATCCTTGCCGACGGCGCAGAAATCCCTGAGGGTGGCGTTCACGCCGACAAAGCTGCGCTCACCGATATTGCAATGGCCCGATATCACGGCATGCGATGCGATGTAAGCATGGTCCTCGATCTGCGTGCCGTGGCCGAGGTGGTTGCCTGACCAGATCATCACGTTGTTACCGATGCGCACGCCGGGCTGGATGGTCTGGTTCTCGAGGATGAAGCAATTGTCCCCGATCGAGAGATCGGACCAAGTCACCGACTTGCTGCAAACATAGGAGGCGAGGCGGTAACCGGCCGCCTTGGCCTGCTCGTATTTCTCCTGACGCAAGCGATTGAGGCGCGCATAGGAGAGCGCCACATGCATCTCGAACTGTGCCGGCGGAAAGCGCTTGGCGACCTCGCTGAAAGGCACCAGCGGCAGGCCATGTACATGCTCGTCCACGGCAAAGGCATCGTCCACGGTAAAGGCGGCAATACGATAGTCGCTGTCATTCTCGAAATAGAACTTCGCGAGCTCGGCGATTTCCGCAGAACCGAAGATGATGAGCGGCTTGGTCATGGGCGGAGTATCAACGACACAGTGCGATCAGAAAATCAAGTGGAAGCTTGATCAGCTTTTCCGTCACGCGGCCGGTCTCGGCCGTTTCAAACACCTGCTCGCAGTAGTGCTGCAGATAGCGCTCGGTGTCGCAGAAAAAGAACTCCTCGCCGTTGCGGAAATCGAAATCTCGGACGCGGTAGCGGTGTTTGCCGAGCACCTCGGCACGCCGGTAAATATCGTGTTCGGGACCGACAGTAGAGATATAAAGGCCGCCACCCGGCTTGAGCACGCGGCGAAATTCGCGCAGTGCCGCCATAAAATTCTCCTCCGTGCCTTCGTAATGCAATGTGTTAACCGAAAGCAGCAGATCGAAGTGAGCGTCGGGATAAGGCAGGGCGCGGTTGGAGCCAGCCTGGATCGTGGTCTTGTAACCGCGCTCATCCATGATTTCCTGGACCGTTGCCGCCATTTCCGGATGCAGGTCCACGCCATGGCATTCGCAGCCGATGTCGGCGAATGGCACGAGATTGTTGGCGAAGCCGCAACCCACGTCCAGCACTCGCCAGGAAGGCTGCGGCTTGAACGGCGCCTTGAGGTAATCGCTGCCGCCGAAAAGTATCTTCAGCATGACTTCGTTCGGCCACTTGGGATATTTGCGCTCTGTCTTCTCGCGCTGAATTTCCTTGTTCCACTCATCGGTGGCGTGGTTTGCGTTCTGGCTCACTTTTATTTGCTCCCAAAAGAAATCACATCCCAGGTCAGCGGCTGATCCTTGTCAACAGCACGCGTCAGCACGGCGCCGACAACAGTCGCGGCGTAACGTGCGCGCAGTCCGACGGCCGGGCGCCTGATCAAGACATCGGCCTGGGTGATGGTCTCGCCCTTGGCCATGGCACGTGCCAGGTAAATGCCGTCGCGGCGACCGAGCTCGCGCTCCTTGGGCAGCATTTCCTTGTTGGCCGAACCGAGTGCCTCATGCGCCTCATGGATAGCGGAGACATAGGCCTTGAGCTCGCCAGGTTCAAGCGCGTAGAAGTGATCGGGGCCTTCAGCCTTGCGATCGAGTGTGAAGTGTTTCTCGAACACCGTAGCGCCCAGACCGACCGCAGCTATTGCTGCCACCTGGCCCAAGGTGTGATCGGAGAAGCCGACCGGACACTTGAAGCGCTCGGCCAGCGATTGAATCACGCGTAGATTGACCAGTTCGTTCGGCAGCGGATACATGGAGCCACATTGCAGCAGCACGATGTCTTTATTGCCGACGCCGATGCAGGTGTTCACGGCCTCTTCGACATCGACCATATCGCACATGCCGGTCGAGATGATGACGGGCTTGCCGGTGGATGCCACATGGTGGAGGAACTGCAAATTAGCCGTCTCGGATGAGGCGACCTTGTGCGCCGGAATCTTAACCGCTTCGAGTACCGATACTGATTGCAGATCGAAGGCAGAGGCCATGAAGTGCAAGCCGGCCTTGCGCGTGTATTCGTCCAGCAGCGGCACCCAGTCGGCATCGAGCTCGATCGACTTGAAAATGTCGTAAAGGCCGTCACGATTGGGGTAGAGAACGTCCGCACGGAACAACTGAAATTTGACCGCATTGGCGCCGGACTCGGCTGCCACATCGATCAGCTTGCGCGCCTTGTCGAGGCTCTTGTCAAAATTCGATCCAATCTCGGCGATGACATAGGGTTTGGCATTTTCGCCAACCGGGGTTCCACCGATCAGCAATTCGTTCTTCAGCAAGATAACTCCTTCTTTATTTCCGTAAACAAACGCCGACTGCCCTGGCCATCCACCAGCATTCTGCCGGCCGTTGCCAGATGCTGACGCAGCGTTACATCATCCAGCAGGCGTTCGGTTTCCTTCGCCACCGTTTCAGCCGCAATCCCCACGCCCATGTCGATGGCCGTCCCCGTGGCGGCAAAGGGCCGATTCACCCCATCGTGAAACGCGTCGATGGAGAACAGCAATGCCGGTGTGGCACTTGCCGCCAATTCATACTTGGTCAAACCACTCGCGCTGATGGCCAGATCGCACCACAGCATTTCCTCAAGCAGGCTGCGCGGCGCATCCGCCAGCCGCACCGCATGGTGCGACGCCGCTGCCAAAGCTGCCACTTCACTGCGCAAGGCAGGGCTGAACAAAGGACCGATCACCACTATAACCTCAAGCTCACGCGCCACCCCTTCGAGGCCCAGCAAAACCCCGGAAGTGTACCCTTCTGGATCGCTGCCGCCACAACTCACCAACACCCGATTGGCGGTCTGGCGCAGTTGGCGCGGAGGCAGATCCTCATATTCAGGCGGCAGCAGGGCGTATTGGGTTCCTTCCAGCAAGCGCCAGCGGTGGCGGCTCCGGGGCGCCGGCGGTGCCACATAGGGCAGGACGACCAGATCGGCGGCAATATCACACAGCCTGCTGGTGATCGAAAAATCACCCAGCACATCGAGTGCAACCAAACGGCGACCCAGCCCGTGCAGACGCTCGAAAAGCGCGGATGGGTCAGGACAGGCTGCCGCGAAGGCCGGGAACAAGAGGTCAACGACCAGGACATCGGCCTGCAGGTCATGGGGCACAGGCCAGTCGCCGGCATTCACATCGAGACTGGACTCATCGAGCAGAATGCTGCCGTAGCCGGCGGCCTCGATGCGCGCCTCGGCCGCCTTGCTGCCAAACACCAGAAAGCCCACATCCGCATGGCAACGGCTGGCAACGGCCGCAAGCGCCAGGCAGCGGCCGAGATGGCCGAAACCAACCGCGTTGCTGGCGGCAGTAACGAAAAATATGCGCACTGCGCTCAGGTCGGGCAACATGCCGGGCGTTTCTGCGTCTTCAGTTCAGGCGCTTGAAGCCGGCATGGCAGACAGGGCCCTTGAGCAAAGACATGACATCTCGCCCTTCTTCGCATTCCTTGATCAGGGCAAAGACCGGATCAAGCGCATGGAAATAACCATCCACGATATCCGGTGTGTGGGCAATGCTCGAGAACACCAGATTGGTGGCCAGATAACCCTTGGCCAGCATTTCCTGAGTGATCAGCGTTTTGTAGGCGAGGGCATTGGGGCCGTCGAAACCAAAGCTGGTGATGGCCGGCAGGCCAGCGGTGTTGATCTTGAGGCCATGCTTCGCGGCCAGCGTCTTCCAGCGCTCGGTGATGCCGGTGCCGGTCTGGGTGATGCGCTCCCAGGATTTCTCACGCTCCATGATTTCCAGCGTTTTCAGCGCAGCCGTTGGTCCGATGCGCTCGGTCCAGAACGTGCTGCTGATGAAGGTCGACTGGGCGCTTTCCATGATTTCACGGCGGCCGATGGTAGCCGTAATCGCATAACCGTTGCCAAGCGCCTTGCCAAACATGGCCATGTCCGGTTCAACACCGTACATCTTGTGGATGCCGCCCATGGTCTGGCGGAAGCCCGATGTGCATTCGTCGAAGATCAGCACGATGCCGCGCTGCGTGGACAAGTCACGCACCTTCTGCAAGAAGCCGTCCTGCGGGCCCTGATTGCGCATCACCTCCATCTTGATGACACCGATGTCATGGGTATTCACGAGCGCTTCAAGCTCGGCAAAATTATTGTAGTTGAAAGGGAAAACCGTGCCGCGCAAGTTTTTCGGTACGCCCTTAGGGTCAAGTCCAGGCAGCAGATGGCCAGCCAGATGGTTGTCGTCACCGAGATTGGCGGCCAGGTACCAGTCATGCCAGCCGTGATAGCCGCAAATGGCAACCTTATCCTTGCCGGCCGCTGCGCGCGCGATGCGGATGGCGATGGCATTGGCCTCGCCGCCGGAACGCGCGAAGCGCGCCATGTCTGCCCAAGGGTGGAGCTCCAGCAGCTTCTCCGCGAGATAAACCTCTTCCGGACAGTTGAAAGTAGACATATTGCCCGCTTTCACGGTCTCCATCACCGCGGCGTCGACCTCATCATGGCCGTAACCGAGTGTGTTCGTGCCGATACCCATGATGCACATGTCGATGTATTCACGGCCATCGAGATCCCATACCTTGCAGCCCTTGGCCTTGCTGAAATATGCCGGCCACTGGTCGGGCAGGAACATTTCCGCCCGCTTGGATAGCAGCATGTTGCCGCCGGGGATGATTTGCTTGGCGCGTTGCCAGAGCTTTTGACCTGTGTCCATAAAGCACTCTCTATTGGTAATGTGGTTGCAATGTATCGCTTGCGCGGATTTCCGTCATTTCAAAAGGCCGGCCAGCGCGCCGGATTGATCAGGTCCTCGTCGTCGCAGGCGAGGTCTGGAAGTGCTGTCTCCACTCTCTGAGCAGTAGCGCGCAAGATTTCCTGCAGCTGTGCCGAGTCATTGGCGCCAACAACGACACGGTCGATCGCGGGAAAGGATAGAGGGAAGGCCAGGCAGGCCGCTACGGCAGACGCCTCATGGCAACGCTGCCAGTCATGCCAGCGATCGAACAATGGTGCCCAGCGAGCAAACTTTGGCGGCATCGCCTCGCGTGGCATCAAAAGCAGACCTTGCAGGAAAACGGAGCGCACATGAATTTCCGTCCCCTGCGACCTGAGTCGCTGCAGCCAACCACTACGATGGAGCCGTCTGTCAGCCAGATTGAACGGCGCCTGGATCAAATCAAGCTCGAGCTTCCGCGACAAGGTTTCCAGGTCGTCCGGTGCGTAAATGGAAACCCCCGTCTTAACCACCGCCCCCTCGGCCTTGAGTTCGCACAGGGCCTCAGCCAGCACATCGCCATATGGTCCGAGCAGGTCGGCCGAACGATGCAGCAACAGGCCATGGAGCCTATCGATGCGCAGGGTGTCAAGTGAGCGGGCAACCTCGTCCCGCACCCATCCCCTGACGTTCGTCACGCCCGGCGGGACGGGCGGAATCTTGCTTACGACCTTGAATCCCTGCATACCAATCCGGCCGAGCACCTGTTCGCTCTCCCCATAGCCAATAGCGGTATCGATCGTGTCGATGCTGTTGTCGGCAGCAAGGCTGACCATGCGTTCGGCTTCGGCCAGAGATACTTGGCCAGCCGTATTGGCGATGCCGTAAGGCAGGCCGAATTGGACCGTACCCAGGGCCAAGCGATGCGTACGCGCAGATTCTAGATATTGGCTCATGTCAAAACGGCAGACCCAAGCGCCTTCGCAACTGATTGCAATTGCACGTCGCTAAGGCCGGGATACATGGGCAGGCTGATGGCCTCGGCATAGTACCGCTCAGCTTCCGGAAAATCACCAGCCCTGAAACCCATCGCCTGGTAATACGGCTGGGTATGAACGGGAATGTAGTGAAGATTGACTCCGATCCCCTGTTCGCGCAGGGACTCGAAAACATCGCGGTGCGTACGAGCGCCACCAGGAAGTTGCAGACGGATCACATACAGGTGCAACGCCGAGTAGTTGTCCACATGCCGCCAGGGGGGCGTCACGGGCAGACCTGCCAGTAACGCGTCATAACGACGTGCGAGTTCATGACGGCGGTCGACGTAATTGTCCAGGCGATCCATCTGACTGATACCGAGCGCAGCCTGTAACTCGGTCATGCGGTAATTAAAGCCCAGGTCGACCTGCTCGTAATACCAGGGGCCGTCTGGTTCATGGGTCATGCGCGCCCGGTCACGGGTGATGCCATGACTGCGCAGCAGTGCCATGCGTTCGGCCAGTGCATCGTCGTTTGTCATCGCGGTGCCACCTTCGGCTGTGGTGATGATCTTCACGGGATGGAAACTGAAAACAGTAACGTCGCTATAACGGCAATTGCCAATGGGCTCGCCCCTGTATTTCCCGCCAACCGCATGCGAAGCATCTTCGATAATCTTGAAGCCAAAGCGCTGCGCCAACGCGTAAATTGCCCGCATATCGCACGGCTCGCCGCACAAGTGCACCGGCACGACGATTTTAGGCAGGCGACCTTCGCGCTCGGCCACGATCAGCTTCTGCTCAAGCGCTCGTGGGCAAAGGTTGTAACTACGGGGATTGATGTCGACAAAGTCAACCCGGGCGCCGCAATACAGTCCGCAATTTGCCGAAGCGACAAAAGTAATGGGGCTGGTCCACAGCCAGTCGTCCGGACCAAGCCCCAGCGCGAGGCATGCAAGATGCAAAGCCGAGGTGGCGCTATTAACCGCAACTGCATGTTTTGCGCCACAGTAATCGGCCAGCTTTTGCTCGAAAAGGGGCACTTGAGGCCCCTGCGTCAGAAAGTCCGAGCGCAGCACATCAACAATGGCATCAATATCAGCCTGAATAATGTCCTGACGACCGTAGGGAATCATGTCAGATGCGACCAATCTTCTCGCAGTTGCTGTCTATCCAGGCGCGCAACTGTTCAATCGTCATCCATTCGGGGTTGATGTTCGAGCTGTAGATAAAGTCGGGAGCAACCTTCACCCCACCGTTGATGCGGCTCGGGTCGTTGCTCCAGCCATGGATCGCTGGCAGTATCTTGAAGTGATCATCGTATTCGTAGGTATGCAGGGCATCCTCGGTGCCGATCATTTGCTCATGCAGTTTCTCGCCAGGGCGGATACCTACGATTTCATGGGTGGCATCGGGCGCAACGGCCCGAGCGAGATCGACCACTTTCATCGACGGAATTTTCTTGACGTAGATTTCACCGCCCACCATGTCTTCAAAGGCATGCCAGACGAGTTCGACGCCTTGCTCAAGGCTGATCATGAATCGTGTCATGCGCTCATCCGTAATCGGCAAGCTTCCTTTGTCGGCAAGCCCCATAAAGAAGGGGATAACCGAGCCGCGCGAACCCATCACGTTGCCATAGCGCACAACAGCGAACCGCGTTTCGTGGGAGCCTGAATATGAGTTCCCCGCGACAAACAGTTTATCTGAGGCCAGCTTGGTCGCGCCGTAAAGGTTGGCTGGATTGCTCGCTTTGTCGGTGGAAAGCGCGACAACCCGTTTGACCCGGCGGTCGATGCAGGCGTCAATCAGATTCATCGCGCCAATAATATTGGTCTTGACACATTCGAAGGGGTTGTATTCAGCTGTAGGGACTATCTTGGTCGCAGCCGCATGGATGACATAGTCAATGCCATCCAGTGCACGGACCAGTCTGTCCTTGTCGCGCACGTCGCCAATAAAAAACCGCACCCTGTCATCATCGCCATACAATTTTGCCATTTCCCACTGTTTCATCTCGTCACGCGAGAAGACAACCAGACGGCGCGGATTGTATTTGGCCAAAGTCATGGGGACAAAAGTATGGCCGAAAGAGCCGGTGCCACCAGTGATGAGAATGGATGAATCATTAAGCATAAGGCTTGTTCCTTTCGCTGCCTGGGCCTCAGGAAGGCTGGCCCACAATATCGATATAAGTGCCAATCCGCTTCACGACCCCATCACCCAATTCGACAATCTGAGTGCAGTTTTTGAGCGTGGTCAAGCGGTGGGCGACAATCAGGATCGTAATTTCATTACTCAGGCCCTCAATAGCCTGCATGACGGCTCGCTCGGTATCGTTATCCAGAGCGCTGGTGGCTTCGTCGAACACGATGACATCCGCCTGTTTGTATAGGGCACGGGCGATTCCGATGCGCTGGCGTTGCCCTCCGGAAAGACGCACCCCGCGTTCTCCGACCTGAGTGTTGTATTGGTTGTCCCAAGACTCGATGGTTTGAGCAATCTGTGCCTGTTGCGCGGCCTGGCGAACACGATCAAGGTCGATTTGATCTGGCGATACTCCAAATGCGATGTTCTCAGCGATAGTAGTGTCAGCCAGAAAAATAGTTTGTGGCACGTGGGCGATGTGCGCCTGCCAAGCACGATGGTTTTGAGGAGTGATAACCACACCATCGATCGCAAGACTACCTTCAGTGGGGTGCAGCAACCCCATGATGATATCTAGCAACGTGCTTTTCCCACTTCCGGTGCTGCCTATAAGCCCGATTCTGCCACCCTTGGGAATATTGAGTTCCAGCCCTTTCAGCACACGCGGTCCCTTAGGGGTGTAGCTGAATGCCACCCCGTCAAGAGCGATGTCATGTTGAAAAGGGATAGGGGCAGGCAAGGGCACTTCGGCATACTCAGGGAGAGGTTGATCGAGAAGGTCCAATGCATCGCTCAAGGATGCCTGGCCACCCCTCATGGCCGCCCAACTGGAGTAAGCCTGCTGCAGCACGGGCAACAGGCGTTGTGCACCGAGTGCCAGTGCGCCCAAAACAGGAATCACGCTGGCAATGCCCGCAGGCCGCCCAGCCAGCGAATATGCCAACACGGCGATGAGCACCATGCCGAGTGCCTCGATACCAAAGCGCGGACTAACGCCTATGATCTGGACATTCGCCTGGGCGCGCCTTAATGGCAAATCGGCATCGCGGTATATCTTGCAATAAACCGACTGGGTGCCGTCAATCAAAACATCACGAATTCCGCCCAGGCCTTCTTGCAGCGCCTTGATAACCTGATTTTGTTCGTGGCTAATCCGCTGGCCATCTCGCGCCAAACGATTCTTGCTGGCAAAAATCACCACCGCATAAATGGCACCAAAGCCGGCGAAGGCTGCAAAAGCCACCACGGGCTCAATGGCCACCAGCGCAACCAGTATGGTGAGCAGCATCATGGTGGAACCAAGAATGGTGAGAACAGGCAGAATAACGTAGTGCACCAGACTGTTTGCCTTGCCCGATATACCCGAGATAACTTCACTGCTGTTGCGCGCCACATGCACGGCATAGGGTTGATAGAGGGTGCGACGGTAGATACTGATACTGAAATCGGCACCGATAGCATGGCTGAGCCGGGTTTGTCCCCACAACAGCATCAGGCGCGTGGCGCCGGAGAACAACGCCGCGAAAGCGAACACGGTGGTAAGCGGCAGTAGCAATTGTTTAGGCTCAGTCAGATTGAGCGCCTGAATCAGAGGTTGCGCCAGTTGATGGTCGAACACCCGTTCAGGTGCCGTAAGCACTCCCAGAAAAGGCAATACCGCGCCAATACTGACGACCTCGGCCAGAGAGGCACAAATCATTAGCAGAAGCAGTATCCCGAACTGCATGCGGCGCCGTGGATTAATGTGATGCCACAGGCGACGGAGCAGTTGCCGGAAAGGTTGTTGTGTTTGCACTCGCCCTTACTCGTGATAATCCATGGCCTTGTAGCCGTGCTTCTTCACCAGTTCGTCGCGCTCTGCCGCTTTCAGGTCCTCGCGCACCATTTCGGCCACCAGTTCGTCGAAGCTGATCTTCGGCGTCCAGCCGAGTTTGTTCTTGGCCTTGGCCGGGTCGCCGAGCAGGGTTTCGACTTCGGTGGGGCGGAAGTAGCGGGGATCGACGGCCACTATCGGGCGTTCGCCAGATTCAAGATTCAAGTTGCAAGATTCAAGGGAGGTCGCAACCTGCGGTTTACTTGAATCTTGTGTCTTGTGTCTTGCATCTCTTACCAGGTAGCCCTTCTC
>JAIOJU010000027.1 GCA_019911765.1 Thiobacillus sp. | reverse complement strand
AACGACATGATGTACCGCGGTGTGATGAACCTGCTGCACATCTGCGGTTGCGTGGGTCAGTCCGGTGGCGGCTGGGCACACTATGTGGGCCAGGAAAAACTGCGTCCGCAGGCTGGCTGGGCACCGATCGCCTTCGCACTCGACTGGCAGCGTCCGCCGCGCCACATGAACTCCACCTCCTACTGGTATTTCCACACCGACCAGTGGCGTTATGAAACCCTGCGTGGCGACGATCTGACCTCGCCCGCCGGAAAGGGCAAGTACAAGGGCTACTCGATTGCCGACTACAACGTCGCCGCAGTCCGCATGGGCTGGCTGCCGTCCGCGCCGCACTGGAATACCAACCCACTCGATCTGGTTTCCGAGGCTGAAAAGGCCGGTGCCACCGACGAGGCGGGCATTGCCCAGCACGTGATCGGCAAGCTCAAGGACGGTTCGCTGGATGTGGCGTTCGCTGATCCGGACGCCCCGGAAAACTGGCCGCGCAACCTGTTCGTCTGGCGCGCCAACCTGATCGGCTCCTCGTCCAAGGGACACGAGTATTTCCTCAAGCACCTGCTCGGTACACAGAACGGCGTGCTGCAGGAATCCGGTGCCGGAAGCGAAAACAAGCTGATCAAGTGGCACGACGAAGCGCCCATCGGCAAGCTGGACCTGATGGTCGACATCAACTTCCGCCTGAACTCCACCGGTTCGTACTCCGACATCGTTCTGCCGACCGCAACCTGGTACGAGAAGAACGACCTCAACACCACCGACATGCACCCCTTCATGCACCCGCTGTCGGAAGCGGTGTCGCCCGGCTGGCAGTCCAAGTCCGACTGGCAGATCTTCAAGAATATCGCAGAGACCTTCTCGACCCTGGCCGAAAAGCATCTCGGCACCCGCAAGGACATCGTCGCCCTGCCGATGCAGCACGATTCGCCGTTCGAAATGGCCCAGCCCTTCGGCGAAGTCAAGGACTGGAAAAAAGGCGAACGTGATCCGATTCCCGGCAAGACCATGCCGCTGCCCAAGGTGGTTGAGCGCAACTTTGCCGACACCTACAAGAAGTACATCGCAATCGGCCCGTTGATGACCAAGATCGGCAACAACGTCAAGGGTTTCGACTGGAATACCGAGATGGAATATGACCAGTTGAAGGTCATGAACGGTACGGTAAAAGTGCCGGGCGTGTCCTTCGGCATGCCTTCTCTCGAGGAAGACATCAAGGTGTGCGATTCCGTGCTGCGCATGGCGCCGGAGACCTGCGGCGAAGTCGCTCACAAAGCATGGAGTGCACTTTCCAAGAAGACTGGCATCGACCACCATCACCTGTACTCGGCCCGTCACGAAGACAAGATCACGTTCGCTGACATCCAGGTGCAGCCGCGCAAGATCATCACCGCGCCGACCTGGTCGGGGATCGAGTCCGAGACGGTGTCCTACACCTCGTGCTACACCAATATTCACGAGCATATTCCGTTCCGTACCCTGACCGGTCGTGCCCATTTCTATCAGGATCACGAATGGATGCTGGACTTCGGCGAAGGCTTCTGCGTGCACAAGCCGCCACAGAACATGCATTCGTTCGACAAGCTCTCGCCGAGCATCCTGGCGGAGAAACACATCAAGCTGAAATGGATTACACCGCACTCCAAGTGGGGCATCCATTCAACCTACCAGGACAACCTGCGCATGCTGACCCTGTTCCGCGGCGGCCCCTACGTCTGGATCTCCGAAGTCGATGCCAAGGCAGCCGGCATCGAGGACAACGACTGGGTGGAGGCGATCAACCACAACGGCGCAACGGTTGCGCGCGCGGTCGTTTCGCAGCGCATTTCACGTGGTGTGGCGATGATGTATCACGCCCAGGAGAAGATCGTGAACGTGCCCGGATCGAATACCACCGGCAAGCGCGGCGGCATCCTCAACTCGGTGACGCGTGTCGTCATGAAGCCGACCAATATGATCGGCGGTTACGTGCAACTGGCCTACAGCTTCAACTACTACGGCACAGTGGGCAGCAACCGCGATACCGAGATCATCATGCGCAAGGTGGCGGACAAGGACATCGACTGGCTGGAGCGCCCGCTTACTCCGGAACGCGAAGCACAGCTCAACCCGCCCGGTATCGGCAAGCGTTGATCGTCGCGTGAACAGGATAAATTAGGAGAAACCCATGAAAGTACGTGCTCAATTCGCATTTGTCTTCAATCTGGACAAATGTATTGGATGCCACACCTGCTCGGTGACGTGTAAGAACACGTGGACCAACCGCAAGGGCGTGGAATACGTCTGGTTCAACAACGTCGAGTCCAAGCCTGGCATCGGCTATCCCAAGCAGTGGGAGAACCAGGAGAAATGGAAAGGCGGATGGATGCTGAACAACGGCAAGCTGGAACTGAAATCCGGCGGTCGTGCATCCAAACTGCTGAACATTTTTGCCAATCCGGATCTGCCGCAGATCGACGATTACTATGAGCCCTTCACCTACAACTATGCGCGTCTGCAGAATGCGCCGTTGTCCGAAGCGGCACCGACTGCACGTCCGTTGTCGATGATTACCGGCGACCCAATGGAAAAAATCACCTGGGGCCCGAACTGGGAAGACGATCTGGCAGGCGAATTTTCCAAGCGCAGCGTGGACAAGAACCTGGACAACATCCAGAAGGATATGCTCGGCATGTTCGAGAACACCTTCAACATGTATCTGCCGCGCATCTGTAACCACTGTCTGAATCCGGCCTGTGTGGCGGCCTGCCCGTCCGGTTCGCTCTACAAGCGCGAAGAAGATGGTATCGTTTTGGTCGACCAGGACAAGTGCCGCGGCTGGCGTTTCTGCATGAGCGCATGCCCGTACAAGAAGGTGTACTACAACTGGGAATCCGGCAAAGCCGAGAAGTGTATCGCCTGCTACCCGCGCGTCGAATCCGGCATGCCGACGGTGTGTTCCGAATCCTGCGTCGGCCGCATCCGCTACAACGGCATCATGCTGTATGACGCCGACAAGATCGAAGCCCTGGCCAGCACCAGCAACGAGCAGGATCTGTACGAAGCGCAGTGCAGCATCTTCCTCGACCCCAACGACCCGGCAGTGATTGCTGCTGCCAAGGCCGAAGGCATCAACGAAGACTGGATCATCGCCGCGCAAAAGTCGCCCATCTACAAAATGGCGATCGACTGGAAGATTGCCTTCCCGATGCACCCGGAGTTCCGTACCCTGCCGATGGTCTGGTATGTCCCACCGCTGTCGCCGGTTCAATCCCAGATCGACCAGGGCAACCTGCCGGTCGGCCCGGATGGCGCCATTCCCCTGGCCAGCGCGATGCGCACGCCAACCAAGTACCTGGCCAACCTGTTTACCGCAGGCAAGGAAGAGCCGATTCGCAGCTCCCTGAATCGCCTGATCGCCATGCGCAGCTACCAGCGCTCGGTGCATGTCGAAGGTGTAGCGGATACGCGAGCTCTCGAGGCTGCGGGCATCACCGAAGATCAGGCCAAGGAAATGTACCGTTACCTGGCGATTGCCAACTACGAAGATCGTTACGTCATCCCCACCGGCCACGAAGAGGAACGGATGGACGATGCCTACGGCTTCCAGGGCCAGAACGGCTTCACCTTCGGCAACGACGCCTCGGCAGGCATCAGCAAGATCACCCTGTTCCCGCGTCGCCGCAAGGAAACGCCGGAACCTGCTGAACTGGCTCCGTCTGCTGATAAAAGCTGAAAGGAAACATCATGCCTATCTACAAATTATTAGCAGTACTGCTGGACTATCCGGATCAGGAGTTGCTTGATCATCT
>JAIOJU010000026.1 GCA_019911765.1 Thiobacillus sp. | reverse complement strand
CAGGTTGGCGAGGCGCCGGTTGTCTTCCGGCGCAAGTCTTAATTCAACGATATCGGTTTTCAAGCGAGCACGCTTTCGTGAGTGGCAATTTCACCGCGCAGACTATGCGGCAGCGCCTGGGTGACGGTGACCTCGACAAACTGCCCGATCAGGCGCGGCTGGCCGGCGAAGTTGACGATGCGGTTGTTGTCGGTGCGGCCGGCAAGTTCGTCGGCATTCTTGCGGGCATGGCCCTCGACCAGTACGCGTTGCACGGTGCCGACCATGGCCTGGTTCACCCGCTGTGCCTGGGCTTCGATCTGTGCCTGCAGTTTGGTCAGCCGCTGCGATTTCAGCTCGGGGCTCACATCATCCGGATAATCGGACGCCGGGGTGCCCGGGCGCTTGCTGTAGATAAAGGAGAAGCTGGCGTCGAAATCGAGTTCCTCGATCAGCTTCATCGTCGCCTCGAAATCGGCCTCGGTCTCGCCGGGAAAGCCGATGATGAAATCCGACGACAGACAGAGGTCGGGACGCTGTTCCCTTAATTTTCTGACAATCGATTTGAATTCGAGCACCGTATGGCCGCGCTTCATCGCTACCAGCACGCGGTCGGAACCCGACTGCACCGGCAGATGCAGATGCGACACCAGCTTGGGCAGCTTGCCGTAACACTCGATCAGCCGCTGCGTCATTTCGCGCGGGTGGCTGGTGGTGTAGCGGATGCGCTCGATGCCGGCAATCTCGTGCACCATCTCCAGCAAGAAGGCGAAATCGACGGTACCGCCGTCATGCGACGTGCCCTGGTAGGCGTTGACGTTCTGCCCCAGCAGGGTGACTTCCTTGACCCCGCTATTTGCCAGACCGACGATCTCGGCAATGACGTCGTCGAACGGGCGCGAGAATTCCTCGCCGCGCGTATAGGGCACCACGCAGAAAGTGCAGTATTTGGAGCAGCCTTCCATGATCGACACGAAGGCCGAAGCGCCCTCGACCCGCGCCGGCGGCAGGTGGTCGAACTTCTCGATTTCGGGGAAGCTGATGTCGACCTGGGCGCGCCCGGTGGCGCGTTTCTTCGCGATCAGCTCGGGCAGGCGGTGCAGCGTCTGCGGACCGAACACCACGTCGACAAAAGGCGCGCGCGCGACGATGGCCGCGCCTTCCTGCGAAGCCACGCAACCGCCGACGCCGATGATGAGGTTGGGATTGGCCTGCTTGAGATGGCGCACCCGGCCGAGATCGTGGAACACCTTTTCCTGCGCCTTCTCGCGCACCGAACATGTGTTGAACAGGATTACGTCGGCATCGTCCGGCGTGTCGGTCGGGGTCAGGCCTTCGGCCAGGTTGAGCACGTCGGCCATCTTGTCCGAGTCGTACTCGTTCATCTGGCAGCCGAAGGTTTTGATGTAGATTTTTTTCATGGGGTCGCCGGGACAGTGAATAGACTGGGGGCAGGGATTTCGTCGCTTAAGAGAAACACGGCAACGAAACGAAATTTGGTGGTGATGAGTGGACTTGAACCACCGACCCCCGGATTATGAATCCGATGCTCTAACCGACTGAGCTACATCACCTTGGGGATTGCTTCTCCGGCGCAGGACCGCCGAAAAGGCGCGCATTTTAGCTGACGGAGACCCGCGCTGTCAAAGCAGGCCGCGCGCCTGCCGGCAGTTCTACTGCAATCGCAGCTTGGCCAGCTCGTCGAGCAGGCTGATCACCAGCTCGCGCCCCAGCGGACTCATGCCGGCCACCAGCTGGTCGGCATCGCGCTCGCCGTTCAGCAGTCGGCGCATGCGCCCGCCCAGCAGGGCCATGTCGCCGCCCGCCTTCATCATCTGCTCGGCCATGTTGGCGAGCACTGACATCGCCTGCGCGTCGCCGCGTGCCGAGGCATCGATCAGCGCCGCCAGGCCCGGTGCAGCGGAACTGCCATCCGGCTGGGCATTGAGCGGCGGCAGCGTGGCGGGATTGTCGATGCCGCGCAGGATGGCATCGAGCAGAATGCTGTCTTCCTCATCCAGCCCCAGCTTGATCGACGGATCGCGGCGGCCATTGATGACGTGGCGCAGTGCGCCCACCAGCCGCGGCCAGCCGGCCTGCTCGGCGGCATCGAGCTGTTTCATCAGGTCGGGCAACGCGCTACGGTCGCGCAGCGCGTTGACCACGGCGTGGATGAACGCGGAATGAACCTGCAGGACTTGTTCGACAGCGGGAGGGAGGTGGGCCATTTTGGGGAGCGGAGAGTCGGGAGTCGCGAACGATGAGGGGATTGTCCGGTCAAGGAGGCGACTTGGCAATGGTTGGCTGCGTGGGCACGTTTTCGATTTGCCAGTGAGCGCTTGCCCACGCCAGAAGCTCGGCTGGCTCGGCGTCGGCTAGTTCAGCCGGCGGCGGGTGGCCGAGCACGGTAAGCGCCTGCACCAGCACCGCGCTGTGTCCGCACTCCGGCAAGGCAGGCGCCAGCGTCTGCTTGGAGAGCTTCTGCCCGGCGGCGTTGGTGATGAGCGGCACATGGGCGTAAACAGGCGTTGGCAGTCCAAGCCGGTTTTGCAAATATATCTGGCGCGGCGTGTTCCACAACAGGTCCGCTCCGCGCACGATGTGGGTAATGCCCTGAAAGGCGTCGTCCACCACTACCGCCAACTGGTAGGCAAACAGCCCATCGGCCCGCTTGACGACAAAATCACCCACTTCGCTCGCCAGATTCTGCTGCAGTTCGCCGTGAATGCGATCGTGAAAGCGGGTGCTCACATCCTGCACCCGCACCCGCCAGGCACGCGCGTCCAAACCGTCCGGCAAACCATTGCGGCAGGTACCGGGATAAATCATCTCGCCTTCATGATTGCGCGGCGCCTCTGCGAGCTGGCTGCGGGTGCAGGCGCAGGGATATACCGCGTCCTGCTTAAGTAATGTCTCCAGCGCTGCGGCATATGCCTCGTCGCGTTGCGACTGATAGAGCACCTCGCCGTCCCAATGCAGGCCGTAGGCTTCCAGCTGGTGCAGGATGGTGTCGGCCGCGCCGGATTCGCAGCGCGGGCGGTCGAGGTCTTCCATGCGCACCAGCCAGCGACCGCCTGCCGCACGGGCATCGAGCCAGCTCGCCAAAGCGGCAACAAGTGATCCGAAATGCAATGGGCCAGTAGGAGAAGGGGCAAAGCGCCCGATATAGGAGGAAGAACGCACCCCGCGATTATGCCGCGCCCGGTGCCACGCTCACAGGTCGATGCCGGGCTGCGCCTTGATGCCGGCGCGGTAGGCGTGCTTTTCGTCGGCAATGATCGACACCGTGTCGGCCAGTTCGATCAGCGCCTCCGGTGCGGCGCGCCCGGTGACGATGACATGCTGCATCGGCGGCCGCTGCGCCAGTGCATCCAGCACGATGTCGCTATCGAGATAGCCGTAGCTCAACAGATACGTCAGTTCGTCCAGCACCACCAGTTGATACGCAGGATCAGCCAGCATCCTGCGCGCCACTTCCCAGCCACGTTGTGCGGTTGCAATGTCCTGCTCGCGGTTTTGCGTGTCCCAGGTGAAGCCGTCGCCGAGCACATGCCATTCGACACCGGGCTGCCTGCCGAAAAAGGCTTCTTCGCCGGTGTCGGTGCGGCCTTTGATGAACTGGCAGACGCCGACCTTCATGCCATGGCCGAGCGCACGCGCCATGGTGCCAAAAGCCGAGGTGCTTTTGCCTTTGCCGTTTCCGGTGATGACGATCAGCAAGCCGCGCGCGTCAGTGGCCGCCGCGATGGCGGCGTCGATGACGGCTTTCTTGCGCGCCATGCGGGCGGCATGGCGCGCGTCGCGCTGCGGGTCGGTCATGGGTTTCCTGACGTTAAAGGCATCCCGTCAGATTAAGCCATATCGGCCGTCCCGGCACCCTTTCTTCACACGCGAATAATGTCGCCCTTGAGTGAATACAGGATGGCCAGCACATCTTTTTTCTCGTCTGCACCCAGCTTGTTTTTATCCATTGCGCCCAGAATATCGTCCACTACGGCAACGTATTCCTGCTCCGAAATAT
>JAIOJU010000292.1 GCA_019911765.1 Thiobacillus sp. | reverse complement strand
CCGTCTTCCAGCAGAATTATTGGACACCCACGCCGAACTGCGCGAGAAATGGCAGAACCGGCTGCGCCACATCCTGGTGGACGAATACCAGGACACCAACGTCGCGCAATACCGCCTGCTGCAAAAGCTCACCGGGGTGCGCGCGGCGTTCACTGCAGTCGGCGATGACGACCAGGCGATCTACGGCTGGCGCGGTGCCTCGGCCGATAACCTGAAGCAGTTGCGCGAAGACTACCCGCACCTGCACGTGGTCAAGCTCGAGCAGAACTACCGCTCGACCGTGCGCATCCTCAAGGCCGCCAACAGCCTGATTTCCAACAACCCCAAGCTGTTCGAAAAGCGTCTGTGGAGCGACCTTGGCCATGGCGATTCGATTCAGGTGATGCCCACCAAGGATGACGAGCACGAAGCCGAATCGGTAGTGATGCGCCTCTTGTCGCACAAGTTCCAGCACCGCACCGAGTGGCGCGACTATGCCATCCTGTATCGCGGCAACTACCAGGCGCGCGTGTTTGAGCAGGCACTGCGCAACGAAAAGGTGCCGTATCAACTCTCCGGTGGCCAGTCGTTCTTCGACCGCTCCGAGATCAAGGACCTGATCGCCTACCTGCGCCTCGTTGCCAACAGCGACGACGACCCGGCCTTCATCCGCGCCGTCACCACGCCCAAGCGCGGCATCGGCGCCGCCACCCTGGAGAAGCTCGGCCAGGTGGCCGCCACCCTGCACGTCAGTTTGTTCGAAGCCACGTTTTCAGCCGCCGCGGCCGCACAGATTGGCGAACGCCAGCTGGCGCCGCTGATCGAGTTCTGCAACTTCATCAACCGCATCGAGGAACGCGTCACCCGCGAACCGGCCGGCGAGGTGCTGAACGACCTGCTGAAATCGATCGACTACGAGATTTACATTTTCGACCAGGACGAAGCGCGCGCCGCGCAAGGCAAGTGGAATAACGTCATGGAGTTCGTCGCCTGGATTGCCAAGAAAGGCGAGGAAGACGACAAGAACCTGCTGCAGATCACGCAGACCATTGCACTGATCACCCTGCTGGAAGGGCGCGAGGAAGAGGAGCCCGATGCGGTTCGACTCTCCACCCTGCACGCCGCCAAGGGCCTGGAGTTCGGCCATGTGTTTTTGGTCGGCATCGAGGAAAACATCCTGCCACATCGCGATGCGGTCGATGAAGGCCGGCTGGAAGAAGAACGCCGCCTGATGTACGTCGGCGTCACCCGCGCCAAGAAATCGCTCACGCTGTCCTACTGCTCACGCCGCAAGCGCGCCCGCGAATCGGTGGCCTGCGACCCGTCGCGCTTCATCGAGGAACTGGGCGACGACGTGCGAATGCCTGACAAGCCCACCACCGCCGACGCCAAGGCCAGCGGCAGCAACCAGTTGGCGGCTTTGAAAGCGATGTTGGGCTGAATCCAGCCGTTTCACTTACAGACCTCAACCCAGGTTCGTGTGCCAAAAGTTCACTATTTGGCTAAGTGGCCGCCATCGACCCATAGCCGTCGTCATGACTTGCCTACTGACAGTCTGATAATGTGGCGAAAGCAGTCATCCAACAATCTTCATCCAAGCATATGGACCACTTCTGTCACCGGTCTCCTTTTTCATAACGTAATATTAGAGACTGGGCACTGAGGAGACATATAAAAATCATCAAGATAAAACACTATGGCGGCCGTCTCTATGTTAATAAATGTCCGGCCCCATGGGTCTCTTGTATAACTGTTAGCCCTCAAAACCCATGCGAAAACTTGTAATTCCTGAGGCATTAAAAGTTGAGTTCGCTACCGTGGAAGCGATCTGGCATACCACTGGGGAAACTCGGCGCGTTGACTCCCTTGTGTTGAGTTGGGTCAAGTACGAGAAACAGCTGAGACGATTATTTAGCTTCTTTGTGTTTCAGCATCCAAAGATCACAGCCGACAAACTAGACGAAGTTATTGCGGCATTTGCTGAAAACAACAAACTATATCCAGAGACATTCATCTCCGGCATAGAGAAACTCGGCGTCACGCCCTTGCATAAGCTAATGGGAGATAACTACACAAAGCTTTGGCCAGAAATTTCTCGCATCAAGAAATACCGTAACAAAATCATGCATGGCCAACATACCGGGCAGAATATTCAGTCTGCACAACTCGAAAGAGATGTTATCCACCTCATCAATTGGATTTCTTCCCTTGCTCAGGCAGCTGATGTTGCATTTGGCTACGATGGGCTTCGACGAAAAACTTATATCGCTGCAAAAGCGTGCTCAAATGTTCCGGTCCAACAGTATCCGTTTTCAAACCCTACGGAATTAAAGAAGTGGCTTTCTACACTCAAGCCATGAGGGCTACCCATCCATCAACACGGACTGGTTTACAGCGTGCTTCGCCCGCCTCCAGCCAGCCGGTTATGTCAAACGTTAGCCCACTATGAATCAGCAGTCATTCAATCTCATCGACCGCTTGCAAGTCCGCACGGCCATGCTTGCAATCGGCCGCTCCACCCTGCGGAGCCAGGGCGCAAAGGGTATGGTGGCAGAGGCTCGACGGTTCCTTCGCAATGTCGACCTGAACCTGTTCGCTGTTGGCACTAGCGAGCAGTTCTTGGCCGTGCTGGATAAACAAACCAGTCTGCTTGCCAGTCAGTTCCCTGATGGAGGCCGAGGCAACTGGGGGGCTGCGCGAAAATCTATCAACATCTTTTTGCGCGATGTTTTTTATTGCCGCCCGCTCTGCGAACATTACAATCTCGCAGTCCTCGAATCGTGGCTCGAAGTACCGCTCGACAGCAATGTCCATGAGGGTTTGCTGAACGACGCCACCAACGATGTTGTGGCCTGGCCTGGTGTCAAGGCGCTTACACCCGTGGTCGGCGGTCAGCTTCAGAGCACTGCTTCAGCCGTCGCCAAATCTCTCGGTGTGGCCCGGGTTCACCTAGATGTGCGCTACTGGCGCAAGGCCGCCCTTGATGAACTCGAGGGCTAACCCGTTGTTCCGCCCGACGTACGCCAGCCGGCTGCGCTTCCTGCCACCCGCGGGTGATCTCCAACGTTAGGTGGCAAAAGCATAGTCATGGCAGATTTGAAAAGGTCCGAAATCCGAGCAATCGAGAATGCTATGGCGTTCCCTCGAGGCTTCGGCTACGTCTTGGATTTTTCAGATCGCACATTTGACGAGTATTTCCAAGATGAGTTTCGAGTTGAAATCCACTCGGAACAGTTCAGCACCTGTGGCACATCAAAGCGCAATCGTTTGCTCTCATACCTACAGCAAGCAGACAATTCTTCAACGCTCAGGGTGCTTCGATCTCTTTGGGATCTAAGGGAAGGGCTACTTTCGGAGCATGAGGGTCTACTTGGCTTAGAGGATGCAGTTAAGGATGGGGAACCCTTTCGCAAGGTGATAGAAAGGCTTCAGGGTGAACCTGATTCTGTCTCAACCGACGGCATTCAACCCTTTTCGCCTGACAGAACATTGGAGGAGCTAGTTGCCGATATCGAACGGTCATTGGCTGCAAATAAGCCAGAGGTGGCCATTGACCATCTGCACACATACTGCATGAAGCGGTTTTCTCATTTGCTTCAGGTCCGCGGAATCGATTGCGGCGATGATGAACCGCTACATTCGAGATTTGGAAAATATCGCAAGCAACTAATGTCAGAAAGACAGCTACACGAATTCACCGATCGAGCACTGAAATCGTTCATAAGCATATTGGAAAGCTTTAATGACCTGCGAAACAACCACTCCCTTGCTCACGACAACAAGATTCTCGAAGCATTCGAAGCGAGATTTATCTTTAGCTCCATCAACGCAATGCTCGTGATGATTCGAACGCTGGAGGCCGGACGCTATGAATCGTAGATCGTTGCCACCTAATTCAGGCGTGAGCGGCTGCTTAGGATCGGCTACCGGACTTCCGCATAAAGCGCTGTGAAAGACCGCTTCTGGCCGGTTGCAGTCCCCCAACCACGCCGACATGCCCCCTCGCACCAAAAAAACGGGACGCCGCAGCGTCCCGTTTCATTTCAGCATCTGATTCCGGCTAGCCGGCGATCACTTGATCTTGGGATCGAGTTCGCCTTTGTCGTAGCGCTTCTGCATTTCTTCCAGATTGAAGACCTTGGTGATCTTGCTGGCCATGCCGGCCGCGCCGAAAGCTTCGTAGCGGTTTTTGCAGATGTCGCTCATGCCCTTGGTCGCTTCCTTGAGGAACTTGCGCGGGTCGAAGTTGGACTTGTTCTCGGCCAAATGCTTGCGGATCGCGCCGGTGGAGGCCATGCGCAGGTCGGTGTCGATGTTGACCTTGCGCACGCCGTTCTTGATGCCTTCGACGATTTCGCTGACCGGCACGCCATAGGTCTGGCCCATGTCGCCGCCGAAGCTGTTGATGATGGCGAGCCAGTCTTCCGGCACGGAAGAGGAGCCGTGCATCACCAGGTGCACGTTGGGGATGCGCTCATGGATTTCCTTGACGCGGTCGATACGCAGCACCTTGCCGGTGGGCTTCTGGGTAAACTTGTAGGCGCCGTGGGAGGTACCGATGGCGATGGCCAGGGCGTCGACCTTGGTCTTGGATACGAAATCGGCCGCTTCGTCGGGGTCGGTCAGCAGCTGGTCGTGGGACAGCTTGCCCTCGGCACCGTGGCCGTCTTCTTCGCCAGCCATGCCGGACTCCAGCGAGCCCAGGCAGCCCAGTTCGCCTTCGACGGACACGCCGCAGGCATGCGCCAGTTCGGACACCTTGGCGGTGGTTTCCACGTTGTATTCGTAGGTGGAGGGCGTCTTGCCGTCGGTACCCAGCGAGCCGTCCATCATCACCGACGAGAAGCCGGACTGGATGGAGCGGAAGCAGATGCTGGGCGATGCGCCGTGGTCCTGGTGCATGCAGACGGGGATGTGCGGGTACTGCTCGATCGCAGCCAGGATCAGGTGGCGCAGGAAGGGCTCGCCGGCATAGGAACGCGCACCGGCGGAACCTTGCAGGATCACCGGCGAATTCACGGCATCGGCGGCCTGCATGATGGCCTGAACCTGCTCCATGTTGTTGACGTTGAACGCGGGCAAGCCGTAGCCGTTTTCAGCGGCATGGTCGAGCAATTGACGAAGGGATATCAGGGCCATTTACAGTCTCCTAGGTTAAAAAGTGTGCTGCTAAATCAGGATTTTTTCGAGCCGCCCACGCGGACGATTTTCATGGTGTTGGTGCCGCCCGACTGGCCAATAGGCTCTCCAATGGTCAGCAGGATCAGGTCGCCATCGCGCACGGCTCCGCGCCGGCGCAGTTCTTCCTCGGCTTCTGCCAGCAACACGTCCCGCTCCTTGCTGGCGGTTTTCAGGTTGATGGGGTAGACACCACGGAAAAGAGTGACTTTTCTACGGGTTTCGACCTGAGGTGTCAAGGCATAGATCGGCACGCGGGTCGACAACCGGCTCATCCACAGACAGGTATTGCCCGACTCGGTGAGCGAGGCAATCGCCTTGATGTTGAGGTGCACCGACGTAAACACCGCCGACATCGCGATGGCCTCGTCGGGGCGCAGGAAGCTGTGGTCGAGGCGTGCGCCGGAAAAATCGGGCTCGGCTTCCTTTTCCACTTCCAGGCAGACCCGGTCCATCGCCTGCACGGCTTCGACCGGATACTGGCCCGCTGCCGTTTCGGCCGACAGCATCACCGCATCGGTCCCGTCCAGCACCGCATTGGCGACGTCGGACACTTCGGCACGGGTCGGAATCGGGCTGGTGATCATCGACTCCATCATCTGGGTCGCAGTGATCACCACCTTGTTGCGCTCGATCGCCATGCGGATCATGCGTTTCTGCAATGCAGGCACGGCAGCATCGCCAACTTCCACGCCCAGGTCGCCGCGTGCCACCATGATGGCGTCGGAGGCTTCGAGGATTTCTTCCAGATTCTCGATCGCCTCGGTGCGCTCGATCTTGGCCACGAGCTGGCTCTTGCCGCCAGCCGCGCGCAACAGTTCACGCGCCTGGCGCATGTCGGCACCCGAGCGCGGAAACGACACCGCCAGGTAATCCGCTTTCAGCGCGGCGGCGGTCTTGATGTCTTCGATATCCTTGGTTGTCAGCGCGGCGGCCGACAAGCCGCCGCCCTTGCGGTTGATGCCCTTGTTGT
>JAIOJU010000291.1 GCA_019911765.1 Thiobacillus sp. | reverse complement strand
CGGCCGCATCGCCGGTCTGGAAGTCAAGCGCATCATCAACGAGCCGACCGCGGCCGCGCTCGCCTTCGGCATGGACAAGAAGGAAGGCGACCGCAAGATTGCGGTGTATGACCTCGGCGGCGGCACCTTCGACATCTCGATCATCGAGATTGCCGAGATGGACGGCGAGCACCAGTTCGAAGTGTTGTCGACCAACGGCGACACCTTCCTCGGCGGCGAGGACTTCGACCAGCGCCTGATCGACTACATCGCAGAAGAATTCAAGAAGGAACAGGGCGTCGATCTGAAGAAAGACGTGCTCGCGCTGCAGCGCCTGAAGGAAGCCGCTGAAAAAGCCAAGATCGAGTTGTCGTCCAGCCAGCAGACCGAAGTCAACCTGCCCTACATCACCGCCGATGCCTCCGGTCCCAAGCACCTGGCAGTGAAGATCACCCGCGCCAAGTTCGAGGCGCTGGTGGAAGACCTGATCAAGCGCACCATCGACCCATGCAAAATGGCGCTGAAGGATGCCGGCCTGTCCACCTCGCAGATCGACGACGTCATCCTGGTCGGCGGCCAGACCCGCATGCCCAAGGTGATGGACGCAGTGAAGGACTTCTTCGGCAAGGACCCGCGCCGTGACGTCAACCCGGACGAAGCCGTGGCCGTGGGCGCCGCGATTCAGGGCGGCGTGCTGAAGGGCGAAGTGAAGGACGTGCTGCTGCTCGACGTCACCCCGTTGTCCCTGGGTATCGAGACCCTCGGCGGCGTGATGACCAAGCTGATCCCGAAAAACACGACCATCCCGACCAAGGCGTCGCAGGTGTTCTCCACCGCCGACGACAACCAGAGCGCGGTGACGGTGCACGTGCTGCAGGGTGAGCGCGAAGTGGCCACCGGCAACAAGAGCCTCGGCCAGTTCAACCTGTCCGACATTCCGCCCGCACCGCGCGGCATGCCGCAGATCGAAGTCACCTTCGACATCGACGCCAACGGCATCCTGCACGTGTCGGCCAAGGACAAGGCCACCGGCAAGGAAAACACCATCCGCATCCAGGCCAGTTCCGGCCTGAGTGAGGAAGAAATCCAGCGCATGGTGCAGGATGCCGAAGCCAACGCCGCCGAAGACCACAAGGCCGTCGAACTGGCCACGGCGCGCAACGCAGCGGATGGCATGATTCACTCGGTGAAGAAAACGCTGGCTGAACATGGCGACAAGGTATCGGCCGAAGAGAAGGAAGCGATCGAAGCCGCGATCAAGGAAGCCGAAGAAGCCGTGCGCGAAGGCGACAAGGACACGATCGAAGCCAAGACCACGGCCCTGGGCACCGCCAGCCACAAGCTGGCCGAGCAGATGTACAAGGAAGAGCAGGCCAAGGCCCAGTCGGGTGAGGCGGCAGCTGGCGGCGGCGCCAGTGACGCTGACGACAATGTGGTCGATGCCGAATTCGAAGAGGTCAAGGACAAGTAAGACGGCTGCGAGTGGAGAGTGAAAAGCCGAGAGTGCGTCAGGCCCTCTCGGCTTCTTCGCTCTGGCACTCGGCCACGCTCGACTCACCGCTCTCCACTCTCGACTAACACCCTATGTCCAAACGCGATTACTACGAAGTTCTCGGCGTTGCCAAAAACGCCTCGGACGAAGACATCAAAAAGGCCTACCGCAAGCTGGCCATGAAGCACCATCCCGACCGCAACCCGGACGACAAGGGCGCGGAGGAAAAATTCAAGGAAGCCAAACAGGCTTACGAAGTCCTGTCCGACTCGGACAAGCGCTCCGCCTATGACCAGTTCGGCCATGCCGGCATCGACCAGCAGGGCGGGATGGGCGGTGGCGCAGGCTTTTCGGACGCGTTCTCCGACATCTTTGGCGACATCTTTGGCGGCGGGGGTGGCGGCAACCGTCGCGACCGCGTCTACCGCGGCGCCGATTTGCGCTACAACCTGGAAATCGGTCTGGAAGAAGCCGCGCGCGGCACTGAAACCAAGATCCGCATCCCCTCGCTGGAAGAGTGCGGCACCTGCCACGGCAGCGGCGCCAAGCCCGGCACCCAACCCACCACCTGCACCACCTGTGGCGGCCACGGCCAGGTCCGTATCCAGCAAGGCTTTTTCTCGGTCCAGCAAACCTGTCCGCGCTGCGGCGGCACCGGCAAGATCGTCTCCGACCCTTGTACTAGTTGCCACGGCGAAGGCCGCGTCAAGAAACATAAAACCCTGTCGGTCAAGATTCCGTCCGGGGTCGACAATGGCGACCGCATCCGTCTCGGCGGCGAAGGCGAGGCCGGCGTCAACGGGGGACCGCCGGGCGATCTCTACGTTGTCATTCATCTCAAGGACCATCCCGTCTTCAAGCGCGACGGCGACGACCTGCATTGCGAAATGCCGATCAGCTTTGCCACCGCCGCGCTCGGCGGCGAGGTCGAAATCCCCACGCTGGACGGCCACGCCAAGATCAAGATCCCGGCCGAAACCCAGTCAGGCAAGGTGTTCCGCCTGCGCGGCAAGGGCATCAAGGGCGTGCGCAGCCACGCGCCCGGCGACCTGATGTGTCACATGCTGGTGGAAACCCCGGTCAATCTTTCCGAGCGTCAGCGCGAGTTGCTGCGCGAGTTTGAAGAGTTGAGCCCCGGGCGCAACAACAATCCGCGCGCCCAGTCGTTCATGGACAAGGTGAAATCGTTCTTTAGCCAGTAAGCAGTTGCCAGATTGCCCGGGAAGTATTTCATCCCGGGCAATCTGCGTCTTATGGCTGGGCGGCTGCAAACAACCTGAAGAAATTCCTGGAACTCGCTTCGCCTACGGCTTCCGCCGTCATGCCCCGCACCCGGGCAATTTCTTCCGCCACGTGCTTCACATAGCCCGGCTGGTTGGTCTGGCCGCGATGCGGCACCGGCGCCAGATACGGCGAGTCCGTTTCAATCAGGAGTCGGTCCAGCGGAATGGCCGCTGCCACTTCGCGCAGATCCCTGGCATTCTTGAAAGTGACGATGCCGGAAAACGAGATATAAAAACCCTGCTCGATGGCCGCTTCGGCCACACTCATGCTCTCGGTAAAGCAATGCATCACCCCACCCGCTTCACCCGCCCGCTCCTCCCGCATGATGCGCAGGGTGTCTTCGGCCGCGGCACGGGTGTGAATCACCAGGGGCTTGTTGCAGGCGCACGCTGCGCGGATGTGGGTACGGAAGCGCTCGCGCTGCCATTCGAGATCGCCGGTCAGGCGAAAATAATCCAGCCCGGTTTCGCCAATGGCAACTACCTTGGGGTGGTCGGCCAGGGCAACCAGTTCGTCCACGGTGGGCTCGGTACAGTCTTCATGATCGGGATGCACGCCAACGGATGCGTAGACGTTAGGATGCGCTTCGGCCAGCGTGCGGATTTCGGGAAATTTTTCCAGCTCAACGCTGATGCACAGCGCGTGACTTACCTGATTGGCTGCCATGAGATCGAATATCTCGGGCAACTTGTCGGCGAGATCGGGGAAATTGATATGGCAGTGGGAATCGACGAACATTTCAGATACAAGTTACAAGTTACAAGATGCAAAGCTCTTGAAGGCGCCATGGTTTTAAAGAGGCTTGGCGCCGCTCTTGAAGCTTGAAACTTGCACCTGTTACATGGTGTGAGTAGGTCGTACCGATTTTAACGAACCGCCGAGCAAAACCTCAATCTTGTTTTGCGCCGCCTTGCCGCTCTCGTTGAAAGCAAACTGAACCCCCACGCCCTGGGTTCGGCCACCATGCGCGCCTTGAGGCGTGACCCACACCACTTTTCCGGACACCGGCAACTTGGCGGTCTCTTCCATCAGCGTCAGCAGCATGAACACATCCTCGCCCATCTTGTAGCTTTTGCTGGTGGGGATAAACAGGCCACCGCCCTTGACAAAGGGCATGTAGGCGGCAAAAAGCGCGGATTTTTCCTTGATCGACAGGGAAAGCACCCCTGGTCGAACCTGTCCGGTAATGTCATTGGCTGCTGCGTTCATGGTTCACTCTCATCAATCAAACAAGTGCCGATACTGGATCAGCCAGGCTTCCTGCTGCAAGACCCGGTTAAGCGGGTGGGTCAGCGTGCGGCCTGCTTCGGCATGCATTTTGGCCAGTGCCAGCAACTTCGCCAGATCCACCTGCCTTCCCAACTGCGCCAGCACCTCGGCAAAATCAGGGTTGAACTGCACCCTGCCCTGTAGCCGCACCGCCAGCAAATCCCCCAGCCATTTATACGCCACGGTATGCCAGGTCTGCGGCTTGATCGCCTTCCAGCGGTCGGCCAGGCTGACCGGATCGAGCAGCCTGGGCTGCGCCAGCCCTGCCAGCAGGCTGCGGCGTTCATCCAGTTCAACGCCATCTGCCCAGTTCAGGGCATCCAGCGGCGCGCCGCCAGACAAGGCCAGCAAGGTGGCGGCCTCTTCAAGCTGCCGGCCATCCAGCCACTGCATCGCCGTATCGGTGTCCGGCAGTCCGATGTCCAGCCGTGTGCACCGGCTGCGTATCGTCGGCAACAAGCGCCGCGGCTGATCCGACACCAGCAGGAACACCGTATTTAACGGCGGTTCCTCGAGCACCTTTAACAAGGCATTGGCTGACGCCAGATTCAGGCTGTCGGCCGGGTTGACCAGCACCACGCGCAATCCCGCACGATAAGTCGACAACTGGACAAAGTCGACGGCCTCGCGCGCCTGATCGACCTCGATTCCTGCCGCCATTTTGATTTCGCCTTCCTTGCTGGTTTTTTCCTGCAGGGTAACCAGCCGGAAGTCGGGGTGCGTCCCCGCCTCGAACCAGTGGCAGGCCGGACAGCCTCCGCAAGCGGCGCCTCCAGGCAATGGGGCTTCGCACAGCAGGGTCTGCGCCCAGGCCTGTGCCAGTGCGCCCTTGCCCACCCCGCGCGGCCCGGCCAGCAACAGGGCCTGAGCCGGTCGCGCACGGGTCGACAGCAGTCGTTGCCATGCGGATTCCAGCCAGGGATAGGGTGCGTTCACACCAGGTCCTGCAACAAACGGCTGATTACAAGCTGCAGTTCGGCAATGCTGTGACGCGCATCCAGCACCCGAATACGGGCAGGTTCGGCCTGTGCGCGCTCCAGATAGGCAGCCCGCACGCGGTTGAAGAAATTATCGGCTTCGCGCTCGAAACGGTCGGCCGTGCGTGCAGCCGAGCGACGTGCTTCCGCCACCTCGGGCGGCACGTCGAACAGCAGGGTCAGATCGGGCTGAAAGCCGCGTTGCACCCAGGCTTCCAGCGCGGCAATGCGCGCCGTATCGATGCCGCGCCCACCGCATTGATAGGCATAGCTGGCGTCGGTGAAACGGTCGGACACCACCCACGCGCCGCGGGCCAGTGCCGGCCGGATCAGCGCGGCCAGGTGTTCCTGGCGTGCGGCGAACATCAGCAGCAGCTCGGTATCGGCATCCATGTCGCGATGCAGCAGCAGTTCGCGCAGCTGTTCGCCGAGCGGTGTGCCGCCCGGCTCGCGCGTGACGATGACCTCGCGTCCCTGTTGCCGCAGCCAGTCGGCAACGTATCCAACATGCGTGCTTTTGCCTGCGCCGTCCACGCCTTCCAGCGTGATAAATTTTCCGGGTGTCGTCATCGTTGGTAGCGGTTCACGGCCTGATTGTGTGCCTCGAGCGTACTGGAAAAGACATGGGTGCCGTTGCCGCGCGCAACAAAATACAGCGCATCGGTTTTGGCCGGGTTGAGCGCAGCCTGAATCGCCGCCTCGCTCGGCATCGCAATCGGCGTAGGCGGCAGGCCGGCCCGCGTGTAGGTGTTGTAGGGCGTATCGGTCTGCAGATCGATCTTGCGCAAATTGCCATCAAACCGTTCGCCGAGTCCATAGATCACAGTCGGATCAGTCTGCAGGCGCATGCCCCGTTTGAGGCGGTTGATAAACACCCCGGCAATACGTGGCCGTTCGGATGCCGCACCGGTTTCTTTCTCGACAATCGATGCCATGATCAGGGCCTCATACGGCGTACCGTACGGAAGACCCGGTGCACGCTGTTCCCAGGCAGCCATGAGTTTCTCATGCTGCAGACGATAGGCACGCCGTAATACATGAATGTCGGAGGTGTGCGGCGCATAAAAATAGGTGTCGGGAAACAACAGGCCTTCTGGATGCTTTTCTTCCGCGCCGATGGCCTGCATCAATTCGGCAACACTCATGTCAGCGCTGTCGTGTTTAAGCAGGGGCTGCGCCGCGAGCACCGCGCGCACCTCGCGCCAGTTCTTGCCTTCGATGAATTGCAGAATGGCTTGCGTGACCTCCCCGCGCTGGATTTTGGCGTAGAGTTCCAGCGGCGTCAGCGGCTTGTCCAGCGTATACAAACCGACCTTGAGCGTGCCCGCCTTGCCCATCACGCGGCCGAGCAACCAGAATACCTGCGCATTGCCAACCACCCCTTCGCGTTGCAGCATCACGCTCAGGCTCCGCAAATGCGTGCCGGGCGCCACACTGATGGTTTTGGGCATAGGCTCGATGTTCAGGGGCTGATTGGCGTACCAGGCGAGTCCGCCCGCGCCCAACAGCGCACCCAGGATGGCCAGCAGGGCCAGGCGTTTAATCCACTTCTTCATGCAAGGCGTTATTCAAGGTTGTTGTCCAGCCGGCGGGGCACCAGGTTACGTCATCCAGTTTGGTGATCCGGCGCACGCCGATCACGCTGTTGCAGATCATGACTTCATCTGCAGCGAGTATAGCGTCAGGCAGCCAGCGGCCGATACGGGCCGGGATGTTCCTGCGTGCAGCGGCACGCAGCAAACGCGCACGCGACACGCCGGCCACACCACATTCGCTCAGTTCCGGTGTGAATAGCGTGCCATCCTTGGCCCAGAACACGTTGCTCATTACACCGCCGATCACTTCGCCCCGATCATCGCACAGCAGGCCTTCGAATATCGCCGGGTCGTCCCACTCCGCGCGCGCCAGCACATTTTCCAGCCGGTTCAAATGCTTGATTCCGGCCAGCCTGGGCTGGCGTGCCAGGCGCAGGGTGCACCAGCGCGCCACGACCCCGTCCGGCATCCCGGTTTGAGCGTGGGGTGGCAGGGGGGCGGACAACACGATCCGGTTACCACGCTGGTCCACGGGCGGCGCGTAACCGCGGGTGCCGGCTCCGCGGGTAATCTGGATCTTGACGACGCCCTGCCCGGCTTCCGATACCCGGCACACTTCGCTGCGCAAAAGCGCTTCATCGGGGCAGTCCAGATTCAGCGCGGCGCAATCAGCGACCAGTTTGGCGAAATGATCCGCCCACCACACAGGCTGCCGATCCTGTGTGCGCAGGGTGCGAAATACGCCATCGCCATAGGCCAGACCGCGATCCAGCGCGTCCACCACCGTCACTGCATCACCATTGACCAGGATCATGCGGGTTCGAGCGCGCGCAGCAGGCCGCGTGCCTTGGCTCGGGTTTCATCGAGTTCACGCTGCGCAATGGAATCGGCGACGATGCCGGCGCCTGCCCGAAACGCCAGTTCGCGGCCACGCAGCAGAAAGCTGCGAATCAGGATGTTGAAATCGAAGCTGCCATCGTGATTGATATAACCGACGCTGCCGGTATAGCTGCGGCGCGGCGACTGTTCGAGTTCATGGATGATCTGCATGGTGCGGACCTTGGGGCAGCCGGTGATGGTGCCGCCTGGAAAAACTGCGCGCAGGGCATCGAGCACGCTCACGTCCTGTCGCAACTGGCCGCAAACGGTCGATTCAATGTGATGTACATGACGATAACTGGCAATATCCATCAGCGCCGCCACTTTCACGCTTCCGGGCTCGCACACCCGCCCCAGATCGTTGCGCTCCAGATCGACCAGCATGACATGTTCAGCGCGCTCCTTGGGATGCGCCTGCAGTCTGGCACGCAGGGCCTCATCCTCTGCCGGATCGTCACTGCGGGGATGCGTACCCGCAATCGGCCGGGTTTCCAGCATACCGTCACGCCCCAGGCGAACCAGGCGTTCGGGGGACGAACTGACGATGGACCATGCGTCCATCTGCACCAGCGCCGAGAATGGGGCGGGATTTTTCTGCATCAGTTGCTTGAACAGGGCCGATGGCGCCACGGTATCGGCGAAGCTGGCCTGCCAGCCGCGCGACAGGTTCACCTGGAACACATCGCCCGCACGAATGTACGCCTGAATGCGGGCCACCCCCGCCAAAAAGACAGCCGGATCATCCTCCTGAAGCGTAACCTCCGGCGGCAGCGGCGAGATGGCGGAAAATGGCCGTGCGAGGTCATCCGCCATTGCATCGATCAATGCGCGCTGCCCCGGTTCGGCTACCAGCACGCAGCGTCCGCTATCACGTTCGAACAGGATCGCAGCCGGAATACGCGTCAGCCAGGCCAGCGGAAAATCATCATCAGCGGCCATGCCCACGCTGGGTTCAAATACGCCGCCCAGTTCGTATGCAAGCGCGCACAACCAGCCGCCGGAAAAAGGCAGTCCATGATCAGGTTGAGCAGATTGAGCCGGCTTGATCTGCATCGCCGGATGCGACTGCAGGCCTTGCAGCCCCTCGCTTGCGGTCACGCACACCGTGTCCTGTGGAAAGGCAAACAGCACATCCCAGCCGGTATCGCCGCTACCAAGAAACAGCCCCGGATAGCGCTGCGGGTTGGACGCCTGCAGGCCGGTCAGGTCCGGCCGCTCCCGGTGAGGCGGCAGCGGCCATTCCCGGATTTCCAGCGTATTCAAGGCAATCCGCCGCGCGGGTCAGACGCGTTTGAAAACCAGCGAACCGTTGGTGCCGCCAAATCCAAAGTTGTTTTTCAGCGCCACGTCGATCTTCATTTCACGTGCCGTATTGGCACAGTAGTCGAGATCGCACTCCGGATCCTGCGAAAAGATGTTGATGGTTGGCGGTGATATCTGATGATGCAGCGCCAGCACGGTGAACACGGATTCGACGCCGCCGGCTCCGCCCAGCAGATGGCCCGTCATCGACTTGGTCGAGTTGACCACGGTCTTGTAGGCAGCATCGCCCAATGCAAGTTTGATCGCGTCGGTTTCGTTCTTGTCGCCCATCGGGGTCGAAGTGCCGTGCGCATTGATGTACTGCACCTGGTCGGCATTCACGCCGGCGTCACGCATGGCATTCTGCATCGAACGCCTGGGGCCGTCGGTACTCGGTGCGGTCATGTGATAGGCGTCGCCGCTCATGCCGAAGCCCGCCACCTCGGCATAGATCCTGGCGCCGCGCGCCTTGGCATGCTCGTATTCTTCCAGTACCAGCACCCCGGCACCCTCGCCCAGAACAAAACCGTCGCGGTCCTTGTCCCAGGGACGGCTGGCCGTGGCCGGATCATCGTTGCGGGTCGACAGTGCACGTGCCGCGGCAAATCCGCCCAGGCCCAATGGTGACGAGGCACACTCGGCACCGCCTGCGACCATCACATCGGCATCGCCGTGTTCGATCATGCGGGCGGACAAACCGATGGCATGCAGGCCGGTGGTACAGGCAGTCACAACTGCCAGATTGGGGCCCTTGATTCCATACTGGATCGAAAGGTTGCCCGAAATCATGTTGATGATGGAACCGGGAATAAAGAAGGGGGAAATCTTCCGTGGCCCGGATTCCATCAGCAGGGTGTGCGTGTCCTCGATCAGCGGCAGGCCACCGATTCCGGAACCGATATTGATACCAATGCGCTCGGCATTGGCCTCGGTGATCTCAAGTCCCGAATCGCGTATCGCCTGAATACCTGCTGCCATGCCGAACTGGATGAAGACATCCATGCGGCGGGCTTCCTTCGGGTTGATGTATTGCCCGACATCAAAATTCTTCACCTCTCCCCCCATCTGCGAGGTAAAGGATGAAGGATCAAAACGGGTAATCCGGGCGATTCCGGTGCGGCCTGCAACCAGGTTGTCCCAGGCTTCCGGGATGGTATTGCCGACTGGAGAAACAATCCCCAGTCCGGTGATGACAACGCGACGTTTGGACAAAAGTCAGTCCCTTATACGAGTGAGCAATCAGCTCGAGTGGCTGTTGACGTAGTCAATTGCCTGCTGAACAGTGGTGA
Organism: Thiobacillus sp.; assembly: GCA_019911765.1. Lineage (GTDB taxonomy): Bacteria > Pseudomonadota > Gammaproteobacteria > Burkholderiales > Thiobacillaceae > Thiobacillus. The sequence continues at coordinate 3,389 of JAIOJU010000291.1, read as the reverse complement.
TCTTTTCTGCGTCTTCATCAGGAATCTCGCAGCCAAACTCTTCTTCCAGCGCCATCACCAGTTCAACGGTGTCGAGCGAGTCAGCGCCCAGGTCACCAACAAAGGAAGACTCATTCTTGATATCTGCCTCGTTGACGCCCAATTGCTCGGCGACGACTTTAGTTACACGCTGTACGTTATCCATTACCAATCCTCTCTTGAAATGTGGCTTCACTATAATTTTGAAGCCGGAAAATTAAAGCCGAACGATTTTACCAAACTTTCTGCTGCGATTACGCCATATACATGCCGCCGTTTACATGCAGGGTCGTACCCGATATGTAGGCGGCAGCGGGGGAGGCAAGAAAAGCAACGGCCTGGGCAATATCTTCTGCCGAACCCAGGCGTCCCAACGGAATATGGCTCAGCAAGGCCTGACGCTGTGCTTCAGGCAGTGCACGGGTCATGTCGGTATCGATGAAACCCGGCGCGACACAATTGACCGTGATATTGCGGCTGCCCACTTCACGTGCCAGCGACTTGGTGAAGCCCATGATGCCCGCCTTGGCCGCACTGTAATTGGTCTGTCCGGCATTGCCCATCGATCCCACCACCGAAGCTATGGAAATGATCCGGCCCGAGCGCGCTTTCATCATGGCGCGCAGCACCGCACGCGACAACCGGAATACCGAGGTCAGGTTGGTCGCCATGATGTCGTCCCATTCCTCGTCTTTCATCCGCATCAGCAGATTGTCACGGGTGATGCCGGCATTGTTGACCAGGATGCTGACGTCTCCGTGCTGCGCATTGATCGTGGTCATGACCGCCTCGACTTCGGTCGCGCTGGTAACGTTGAGGTTCATCCCGCCGCCCTTGATGTTGGCAGCCGCGAGATAATTGCCAATGGCCTCGGCGCCTTTGTCGCTGGTCGCCGTGCCGATCACGGTCGCCCCGGCCCGCCCCAGTTCAAGCGCGATGGCCTGGCCAATTCCACGGCTGGCGCCGGTCACCAGCGCGATTTGTCCTTGCAGCATGTTGTCTCCTGTCATAGGTCCAGAGCAGCCTGCAGGCTGGTTTCATCCACCAGCGGCAAGGCAGGCAAACTGTCGTCGATCCGTTTGCCGAGGCCGGCCAGCACCTTGCCGGGGCCACACTCAATTACGGTTTCCATCCCGGCGGCTTTCAATGCCCGTACGGTTTCAACCCAGCGCACTGGTGTATGCAACTGCTTGGCCAGCGCTGCGCGTATCGCATCGGGCTCGGTGTGGCTCAGCACATCCGTATTGTGCAAAACCGGGATCGAAGGTTCCTTGATTGTGATGGTCTGCAAATGCGCCAGCAGCTTTTCAGCCGCCGGCATCATCAGTGTCGAATGCGACGGTACGCTGACAGGCAGCGGCAAGGCACGCTTGGCGCCCTTTTCTTTCGCCAGCGCCATGGCGCGTTCAACAGCCGCCTTGTTGCCCGCAATCACCACCTGGCCGGGTGAGTTCAGGTTCACCGCTTCAACCACTTCGCCCGCGGCCGCTTCTACGCACACAGAGCGAACCATATCGTCATCCAGCCCCAGAATCGCAGCCATCGCACCAACGCCTTCAGGTACGGCAGCCTGCATGGCCTCGGCGCGGAAACGCACCAGTTTGATGGCATCGGAGAAGCCCAGCGCGCCCGCCGCGACCAGGGCCGCATATTCACCCAGGCTGTGCCCGGCCAGCAGTACAGGCGGAACACCGCCGACAGCCCGCCAAATACGCCAGACGGCAATATCCGCCGCCAGCATGGCGGGTTGGGTATTGATGGTTTGATTGAGGAGTTCGGCCGGGCCATCGGTCACCAGGGCCCACAGGTCCTGACCCAGTGCATCCGAGGCTTCCGAAAAGGTGAAACGCACTTCGGAACGCTCACCCCAGCCCTGCATCATGCCGACGGATTGCGATCCCTGTCCGGGAAAAACAAATGCCAGTGTTTTATTGTGCTCGGCCAAAACGTGATCCTTTAATACTTGAGGAGCGCAGAGCCCCAGGTAAAACCGCCACCGAAGGCCTCCATCAGCACCATCTGGCCGCGCTGGATGCGGCCATCGCGCACCGCCACGTCAAACGCCAGCGGCACCGAGGCGGCCGATGTATTGCCGTGCCCGGCCACGGTCGTTACAACGTGGTCCATGCTCATGCCAAGTTTTTTCGCGGTGGCGGAAATAATGCGAATATTGGCCTGGTGTGGCACCAGCCAGTCGATATCGGATTTCTGCAAGCCATTGGCTTCCAGCGTTTCATCGACAATGCGGTCGAGCGTGTTGACCGCCATCTTGAATACGGCATTGCCTTCCATGCGCATCAGCGCAGGCTCGGTCATGCCGCTTGACGTACCCGTGGTGGTACGCAGCAATTCCTTGTGACGGCCATCGGCATGGATGTGTGTGGCGATAATGCCCGGCTCGCTCGACGCCCCCAGCACCACCGCACCGGCACCATCGCCCCACAGGATGCAGTTGCCACGGTCATTCCAGTCGGTGATACGCGAGAGTGTTTCGGCGCCGATGACCAGCGCATGTCTGGCCGCACCGGTCTTGATGAACTGGTCCGCCACGGACAAGGCATACACAAAACCACTGCAGACTGCCTGCAGATCGAATGCCGGTTTGCCATTGGTCATGCCAAGCTTGGACTGCACGATGCAGGCTGTACTGGGAAACACCAGATCAGGCGTCGTCGTGGCTACCAGCAGCAGATCAATGTCGTCAGGTAGCAGTCCTGCCACGTCCAGCGCGGCACGCGCTGCTTGTGTCGCCAGGTCGCTGGTGAGTTCGCCTTCGGTCGCAATATGTCGTTCACGAATGCCCGTACGATCGACGATCCACTGGTCGTTCGTCTCGACCAGTTTTTCGAGATCGGCGTTGGTCAGAATGCGCGCAGGCAGATAACCGCCTGTGCCGAGAATGCGGGAATAGGTCAAGCAGCCACCCGTTGCAGAAGTTGAATCTGGTCAGTAATACGTTTCAGCACATTATTGCGGACTTCATCGCTGGCCGTCTCGATGGCATGTTCGAACGAAAAGCAATCGGCCGAGCCATGACTCTTGACCACTACGCCTTTCAGGCCCAGCAAGGTGGCCCCGTTATAGCGGCGCGGATCGAGCCGGTGCTTGAATGCCTTCAATACCGGCAACGCGATCAGGCCGGCGATGCGGGTCAGCCAGTTGCGTTTGAATTCGGCGCGCAATGTGGTGGCAATCATCTTGGCCAGGCCTTCAGATGCCTTTAACGTGACATTGCCGACAAAACCATCGCACACCACCACGTCGGTCGTGCCCTTGAAAATGTCGTCGCCCTCAACGTTGCCATAAAAATTCAGGTGGCTTTCACGCAGCAGTTCTGCCGTGCGCTTCACCATTTCGTTGCCCTTGATGTC
>JAIOJU010000290.1 GCA_019911765.1 Thiobacillus sp. | reverse complement strand
GCCCCATCCACATGGAAAAGAAGCTGCGGATGCAGCCCGACCAGGTGGTCGAGGCAGCGGTCAAGGCGGTCAGGCTCGCGCTCGAATACACCGATGACGTCGAGTTCTCGGCCGAAGATGCGGTGCGCTCCGACATGGATTTTCTGGTACGCATCTTCGATGAGGTGATCAAGGCCGGCGCCAGAACGCTTAACGTGCCCGATACCGTCGGCTACAGCATTCCCGCCTTGTGGGGCGAGCGCATGAAGCAGCTGATCGAGCGCGTGCCGAATGCCGACAAGGTGATCTGGTCAACGCATTGCCACAACGACCTTGGCATGGCCGTTGCCAATTCACTGGCGGCGGTGATGAATGGTGCGCGCCAGGTCGAATGCACCATCAATGGTCTCGGCGAGCGTGCCGGCAATGCCTCGCTGGAAGAAATCGTGATGGCGGTGCGCACCCGCAAGGATGTGTTCAGCTGCGATACACGCATCGACGCGACGCAGATCGTGCCGGCGTCCAAGCTGGTGTCCAGCATCACCGGCTATCCGGTGCAGCCGAACAAGGCCATCGTCGGCGCCAACGCCTTTGCCCATGAGTCGGGTATCCACCAGGATGGCGTGCTGAAGCATCGAGAGACCTACGAAATCATGCGTGCCGAAGATGTGGGCTGGCATGCCAACCGGCTGTCGCTCGGCAAGCTCTCCGGCCGCAATGCCTTCAGGACCAAACTCGGCGAGCTCGGCATCGTGCTCGATGGCGAGGAAGCGCTCAATACCGCGTTCGCCCGCTTCAAGGATCTGGCCGACAAGAAACGCGAGATCTTCGATGAAGATCTACAGGCGCTCGTTTCGGACGAAGGCTACGCGGCCGAGCACGAGCGCTTCAAGCTGGTGTCGATGAAGGTCTGCTCCGAAACCGGCGAAATTCCGCATGCGCAGATCGTGTTTACCGACGACGGTGCGGAACAGCAGGCCGGTGGCGATGGCTCCGGCCCGGTTGATGCCACTTTCAAGGCGCTGGAATCGGTGGTCAACAGCGGTGCCGACTTGCTGCTGTATTCGGTCAACAATGTCACCAGTGGTACCGATGCCCAGGGCGAAGTCACCGTGCGTCTGGCTCAGGATGGGCGCGTGGTCAACGGGCAGGGTGCCGACACCGATATCGTGGTTGCTTCGGCCAAGGCCTATCTGCATGCGTTGAACAAACTGCACAACAAACGCGAACGCGCTCACCCGCAAGTGTGAACGAAAGCAACCCAATGCCCTTCGGGGCATTGGGTTTGTGAACTTCTGAAATCAGGCGGGGAAATCCTGCGTTTCTGCAGGCGTTAGCCGAGCCGCTCCCTGACAGGCTGGATGCTGAGTGGGAATGTGCCTGGCGAGGCTACAAACTCGTACCTTTGTTCTGATCCGCAGTCCGGGTGCGCTCAGCTGGCTGCCCTTACCCATGCTGGAGCGAACCCAGACGGTTTCCATGGGAAAACGTGAACCCCCAAGCGCCTAACGGGCCGACAGGTAGCGGGGGAAGGCATGTTTGTCGAGCAGGATTTCGATGAGGTTGATGCCGCCGGCGAGGTCGGTATCGGCGAACAGGGCGTCGAGTTCCACTTCGGTTTCGATGCGGACATGCTTGACGCCGAACGATTGCGCGAGCAGGCCGAAATCGGGATTGGTAAAGTCGCAGTCGATGTAGCGTTCACCGTAAAGCTGGAACTGGTTTTTGCGGATGAGGCTGAGTGTTCCGTTGTTGATCACCACCACATTGAGCGGGATGCCGTAGTTCACAGCCGTCATCATCTCCATGCAGCACATCTGGAAGCCGCCGTCGCCGAGGATGGCGAAGGTAGGGCTGTCCGGTGAAAAACAGCGTGCGCCAAGGGCTGCGGGCAGGGCATGGCCCAGCGAGGAAATGCCGGTGTTCGGAAAGTAGTGATTGCGGGCGGATACGTCGAAGTAGCTTTGCGCGAAGACGATGTTGTCGTCGAAGACCAGTGCGTTGCGCGGGAAGTGCTGGGCGAGCTTGCTGAAAAAAATCCGGATCAGGTGGAAGGCTTCCGGCTGGGCGATGTGGTCGTCGTTTGCCGGCGGAGCGGTTGCCGCGCGGTGGCTGGCGAGCCGGGCCATGTTTTTGGGCGGCATGGCCTCTGCTTCCAGCGTGGCAAAGACCTCTTCCACAACAGAACGGATGTCGCCGCAAATGGCCACGTCCGGCTGGAATACACGGCCAAGCTGCGCGGCATCGCGGTCAACCTGGGCAATTTTCTTGTTGGCCATGAGCTTGGCGTCCCACAGATAACTGGTGCGCTCATTGAAACTGGCGCCAAGGAAAACCAGCAGGTCGGCGTGATCAACCAGATAACGATAGGCATCGCCATTGGAGGTGACGCCGAGGCAGCCCAATGACAGGGGCGTGCCCTCGGCCACCACGCCCTTGGCCTTGAGGCTGGTGGTAACCGGAATATTGAAGCGTTCGGCAAATGCGGCGACAAGATCGCGCGCACCTGCCTGAATGCAGCCATGACCTGCGATGATGACCGGCGCCTGGGCCGCATGCAGGCGGTCGGCCAGTTCTGACGTGGGGGTGGTGTGACGGATCACGGCCTGGCGTGGAAAATGGATCTGCTCGAGCACGCTTTCATCGACCAGTTCTTTCTGCACGTTGTAGGGGATCGACAGCAGCACCGGCCCCGGTTTGCGCCCGAGCAGTGCCTGCGTGGCCTGGTTCAGCACCTGGCCCAGATAGTCGGTACGCTCGATAAGCTTGTGATAGCGGGTGATGCTGGCAAACAGGGCGCCCTGGTCGATGGCGCCGCCTTCGCCCGAGCTTTCCTGCAGGCCGCCTTTGCCAAAGATATAGGTGGAGGTTTCACCGGTGATCGCCAGGACCGGCAGCCGCTCGGCGTAGGCGTTGGCAATGCCTGTAATGAGGTTGGTCGCGCCGGGACCGGAGGTTGTGATGCAGGCGGAAGGGCGGTGTGCTATCCGGGCATACCCCCCTGCCATGAAGGCAGCTCCCTGCTCGTGCTTGACCAGAATGCTTTTTACGCTGGAATCGTGCAGGCAGTCGTAGATGGGCAGCACATGGGCGCCGGGCATGCCGAAAATGTGGTCGATCCCCAGGCATTCCAGATACCTGACGATCAGTTCGCTGACGGATATATTCATGTGTTGTGCGTATTGCGTGCCTTATGGCCGCGCTTGGAAGTCTGGGATTTGAGCACAAGACGCCGCGTGAGGAAACATCAGCGTTGGCCCGGGCACAGCACACGGATGGAAATGCGGGCCATGCGGGCTGGTTTGGGCGTACCTGCAGGCATCGCAGTCGCGCGCAACCCCTGCTGTGGCAGAGGCTGCGGTTCGGGCGTTAAACGTGAGCGAGGTGCTGCTCGATTTCAGTAAAGGTGTGTGCGACTTCGGCAGTTTCGACGAAGACGCCGAGCTGCTTGCTTAGTTGCGACAGCGACAACAGGCCGCGCACCAGTTTCTGGCCGTTCGCGTTTTCGATCACCAGCGCGTGCTGACGGCCGCGTGCCTTGAGCGTTTCCAGCACATGGCCGACGCGGGCATTGGACAGGTCGTCGAAATCGACGGCTTCAAGGCGGTCGACCGGCGTCATGATGTCGGCCACCAGCACTTCGTCGCGGCGGATGCCGCGGCTGTGAACGACCTGCATCGGTTTTTCGCCGTGGATGTCGGTACTGGTCACCAGACCGGCTACGCGATCCAGGCTGTCCATCACGAACAGCAGACGCACCTTGCGACGGACCATGCGCTCTTCCGCCTGCTGAATGGTGTCGCCAGGCGTGGCAATGAAAGCGGTCACACGGCGGAAGTCGGTCATCACATCGAGTGCCGGATTTTCCAGTCCCACACGTTCTGGCAATACACAGGCGGGCCGCAACAGGCCGGCATTCTGATCAAGATTGGTGGTAGGCAAATGGGTATAGCTCATGGCACGTCTCCTCGTATTGTTTGGTACGTCAACTCTTCGGGTGGAGGGATGACGATAAGGTCATCGTCTGCTTCGTCGCGCCACCTGTCTATTCAACATTTTTTCTCCCGACATAAAATGTACTTGTTTTGTCCTGTGGTCACCGACTGGCAAGGCTTTGGCAAGCATCGGCAGGGTTGTATTCGGATCATCCGGTCTGCAATAGCAGTTTCTGGAAGGCGGATTCAAACGATTTGACGCCATCGTCCTGCAAGGTGTTGCCAACTGCGTCCATATCAATGCCACGCTGTGCCAGTTCGGCCAGCTGGGCGGTCGCCTCGATAATGCCGGCCTCGACCCGCAGCGCGGTTTGGCCGTGGTCGTGCAGTGCGGCCAATGTCTTGTCGGGCAGGGTGTTGATGGTCTCCTGGCCGATCAAGGGTTCCACATACAGTAAGTCATGATAGTTCGGATTCTTGACGCCGGTGCTCGCCCACAACAGGAACTGAGGGCGTGCGCCCTGTTTCTTCAGTTCGGCGAAGGTTGCGCCATGGAACAGCGCCAGATAGCGTTGATAAGCCGTCTTGGCCATGGCCACGGCAGCCTTGCCGCGCAGGGACAGCGCTTCCTGGGTGCCCATGGCCGTGAGCTGCGAGTCGACCAGGGTATCGACGCGCGACAGGAACAGGCTGGCCACGGCCTTGCTGTGGCGCACATCGGCGCCAGCGCGCGCACGTGCGGTGAGTCCGCGAATGTAGGCGTTGAACACGGTTTCGGTTTGCGCCACCGAAAACAGCAGGGTCACGTTGACGTTGATGCCGAGTATCGTCAGGGACTCGAATGCGCTGACGCCTTCGGGGGTGCCGGGCACCTTGATCAGCAGGTTACGGCGATTTACCGCGGCCGAGAGCCGCTGGGCTTCTTCCACCGTGCGCGGGGCGTCATAGGCCCAGCGCGGTGCGACTTCCAGGCTGACATAGCCATCGTTGCCGCCGGTGGCTTCATACGTGGGCAGCAGCAGGTCGCACGCTGCCTGGATATCGGGGATGACCAATGCTTCATAGCGGCGCTCGGCATCCGGTTCGCTGACTTTCAGGCGCATCAGGTCGCTTGCATAGTAGGGGCTGGTGGCCAGCGCATTCTGAAAAATTGAGGGATTCGAGGTCACGCCCGACACCCCGTCTTCGACGATGAGCCGGGCCAGCACGCCATCCTGGATCAGGCTGCGCGACAGGTTGTCCAGCCAGAGGCTTTGACCGAGCGTGGTGACGTGCTGCGTTGGTTTCATGGGCGATCCTCGTCGTATGGAACTGTTCAGAATAGAACATCCCCATGGCAGCAAGTTCATCCGGGCGGGGTGATTAAGGCCCGAGGCCGCGCCTGTGCTAGACTTCGACGCATTCTTCCGGCCCCGCCGGGCCCACTTATTTTCAGGTTATTTCCATGTCAGGCAGCTCACTCGGCAAACTGTTCTGTGTCACCGTATTTGGCGAATCGCATGGCCCCGCGATTGGCTGCGTGGTCGACGGCTGTCCCCCCGGCATGGCACTGGTCGAGGACGATATCCAGCACGACCTCGACCGTCGCAAGCCCGGCACCTCGCGCCATGTCACGCAGCGTCGCGAATCCGACACGGTGGAAATCCTCTCCGGCACCTATGAAGGCAAAACCACCGGCACCCCGATTGCGCTGTTGATCCGCAACGAAGACCAGCGCAGCAAGGACTACGGCAACATCAGCGAGACCTTCCGCCCCGGCCACGCTGACTACACCTACACGCAGAAATTCGGCACGCGCGACCCGCGCGGCGGCGGGCGCTCGTCGGCCCGGCTCACTGCCCCCATCGTCGGCGCCGGTGCCATCGCCAAAAAATGGCTGAACGAGCACTATGGCATCGTCGTTCGCGGCTACATGAGTGCGCTCGGCCCGATCGATCTTCCTTTCGAGTCGTGGGACGAAATCAACAACAACGCTTTTTTCTCGCCCAGTGCCGCCATCGTGCCCGAGCTTGAAACCTTTATGGATGAATTGCGCAAATCGGGTGACTCGGTCGGTGCGCGCATCAGCGTCGTGGCCGAGAACGTGCCACCCGGCTGGGGCGAGCCGCTGTACGACAAGCTCGATGCCGACCTGGCGCATGCTCTGATGGGACTCAATGCAGTCAAGGGCGTGGAGATTGGCGACGGCATGGAGGTCGCGCGGCAGAAGGGCACTGAAAACCGCGACGAAATCACCCCCGAAGGTTTCCTCTCCAACCACGCCGGCGGCATTCTCGGCGGCATCTCCAGCGGTCAGGCCGTCGTCGCTCATATCGCCATCAAACCCACCTCATCCATTCGTCTGCCTGGTCGCTCGATCGACCTGCGCGGCCAGCCGATCGAAGTGGTGACCCACGGCCGTCACGATCCCTGTGTCGGCATCCGTGCCACGCCGATTGCCGAGGCGCTGATGGCGATCGTGCTGATGGATCACGCGCTGCGCTATCGCGCGCAGTGTGGCGACGTGGCAAGCGGCGTGCCGGTGGTACCGGGCCGGCCAGTCTGACACGTCCTGCCGGCGAGCACTGAGGCGGTCACTCCATGATCGTACGTTTGTTCAGGCATTGTCTTGCGATTGTTCTGCTGGGCCTGTGTGCCGGCTTGCCCACGCTGGCGGCAGATGCGCCGTCGGCGA
>JAIOJU010000289.1 GCA_019911765.1 Thiobacillus sp. | reverse complement strand
GACTGGCGCTGCCTGCGCTTAACTTATTTTTACTGTACGACCATGCTGATTATTCCCGCGATCGACCTTAAAGACGGCCACTGCGTGCGCCTTGAGCAAGGCGAAATGGACAAGGCCACCGTGTTTTCCGAAGATCCGGCGGCCATGGCGCGTCACTGGAAAGACCTGGGCGCGCGTCGCCTGCATCTGGTCGACCTCAACGGTGCATTTGCTGGAAAACCGGTCAACGACGAGGCAATCCGCTCCATCGTGGACGCCGTGGGCGATGACATGCCGGTGCAACTGGGGGGCGGCATCCGTGATCTCGCCACCATCGAGCGCTACCTCGATGATGGCGTGCGTTACGTCATCATCGGCACGGCTGCGGTCAAGAATCCCGGCTTCCTGCATGAGGCCTGTGATGCGTTTCCCGGTCATGTGATGGTCGGGCTGGATGCCAAGGACGGCAAGATCGCGGTTGAAGGCTGGTCCAAGATTACCGGTCATGACGTGATCGATCTGGCCAAGCGCTTTGAAGGCTATGGCGTCGAAGCCATCATTTATACCGATATCGGCCGTGATGGCATGCTGACCGGCGTGAACGTCGATGCCACGCAGCGGCTGGCGCAAGCCTTGTCGATCCCGGTGATTGCCAGTGGCGGCGTCACCAATCTTGATGACGTCAAGGCCCTGTCCGTTGTCGCCAAGGATGGCATCGTCGGTGCCATTACTGGCCGTGCGATCTACCAGGGCACGCTCGACTTCCCGCAGGCACAGAAGCTGGCGGACGAACTGGCCGGCGGCGTGTTCGGGCTGTGATGTGAAATTAGAGCAGCCATGTTAGCCAAACGCATCATTCCCTGTCTCGATGTGACCAATGGCCGTGTGGTCAAGGGCACCAACTTTGTCGAATTGAAAGATGCCGGCGACCCAGTCGAAATCGCGCGGCGCTACAACGAGGAAGGCGCGGACGAACTGACCTTTCTCGATATCACCGCATCATCCGATAATCGCGATCTGATTCTTCACATCATCGAAGCCGTTGCGTCCGAAGTGTTCATTCCACTGACGGTGGGCGGCGGGGTGCGCGTAGTGGCCGATATCCAGCGCCTGTTGAACGCGGGTGCGGACAAGGTCAGCATCAATACGTCGGCCGTCAATAATCCGCAACTGGTGAAAGATGCGTCTGACCGCTATGGCAACCAGTGCATCGTGGTGGCGATTGATTCCAAGCGCGTAGGCGACCATTGGGAAGTCTTTACCCATGGCGGCCGCACGGCCACCGGGCTCAATGCCATCGAGTGGGCGAAGAAAATGGAGGCTTACGGCGCGGGCGAGCTGTTGCTGACCTCGATGGACCGGGATGGCACCAAAAGCGGATTTGACCTGGAGCTGACACGAGCGATTTCGGATGCAGTGGATATCCCCATCATCGCCAGTGGCGGGGTCGGCAATCTTCAGCATCTGGTTGATGGGGTGAAGGAAGGTCGCGCCGATGCCGTATTGGCGGCGAGCATTTTTCACTTCAGCGAGCATGGCATCGAGGAAGCCAAGCGCTACATGAAGCAGCATGGCATCGAGGTTCGCCTGTGAACGACTGGCTGGCCGCTGTCAAATGGGACGCGCAGGGCCTGGTGCCGGCGATCGCCCAGGATGCTGCCAGCGGCGAAATCCTGATGGTTGCATGGATGAACCGCGAGGCCCTGGAAGAAACCGCACGCACGCTGCGTGGCGTGTACTGGTCGCGTTCGCGCAACAGACTGTGGCGCAAGGGTGAAGAATCCGGCCATGTCCAGAATGTCAGCGAAATCCGCCTGGACTGCGACAACGACGTGATTCTGCTGAAAATCGAACAGTTGGGCGGGATTGCCTGTCATACCGGACGACGCTCCTGTTTCTTCCAGAAGCTTGAAAACGACCAATGGGTGACGACCACACCCGTGCTCAAGAATCCGGCCGAGATCTATAGCAAATGAGCGACATCCTGGACCGTCTCGCTGAAACGCTCGAAGCGCGCAAGCTGGCGTCTGCCGACAGTTCCTATGTGGCGAAACTGTATGCAAAGGGCACCGATGCCATTCTGAAAAAGATCGGCGAGGAAGCAACCGAGACCGTGATGGCAGCCAAGGATGGCCAGCCCGAAAAGATCATCTACGAAGTCGCCGATTTGTGGTTTCATACCCTGGTTCTGCTGGCGCACAAGGGGCTGAAGCCTGCGGATGTGTTGAACGAACTGGCGCGCCGTGAGGGCCTGTCGGGTCTGGTAGAGAAGGCGAATCGGCATGAGTGACTGCATTTTCTGCAAAATTGCTTCTGGCCAGTTGCCGTGTGGCAAGGTTTATGAAGACGATGAGGTGCTGGCATTTCACGACATTCATCCGTTTGCGCGGGTGCATATCCTGATCATCCCGAAGCAGCATATTGCCTCGCTGGCCGACTGCTCGCCGGAGCATGAAAAACTGCTCGGCAAGATGCTGTTGCTGGCGCCACGTCTGGCCGGGGAATTGGGGCTCGATACGGGCTTCAAGACCTTGATCAACACCGGACGCGGCGGCGGCCAGGAAGTCTTCCATATTCACGTACATGTATTTGGCGGGGGCGATCCCGTTCCCCGCAGCTAGATTAATTTATAAGGAGACTGACCATGGGTAGCTTTAGCATCTGGCATTGGCTGATTGTTCTGGTGGTGGTGGTGCTGATTTTCGGCACCAAGAAACTGCGCAACGTCGGTAGCGACCTGGGCGGTGCGGTCAAGGGATTCAAGGAAGGCATGAAGGAAGACGGACCCAAGATCAGCGACGGTACGGATAAAGAGGGTCGCACCATCGACGTCGAGGTGAAGGACAAGCAGCAGAGCTGAGGTGCAAGACTCAAGATGCAAGTTGCAAGGAAAGGCCTTGTCGCTTGACTCTTGTCTCTTGTGACTGAACCATGTTCGATATCGGTTTTTCTGAACTCTTCATCATCGGCATTGTTGCGCTGATCGTCATTGGCCCTGAGCGTCTGCCCAAGGTGGCGCGCACAGTGGGCCATCTGTATGGGCGCATGCAGCGCTACGTGTCATCTGTCAAATCGGATATCAGTCAGGAAATCCAGATGGATGAACTCCGTCGTGCCGGACAGGACTTCAAGAAGTCGGTCGAGTCGGCGGTGTCGGGTATCGAGCAGGAGGCATCCGTGGTGGATGATTATCTGCGTAACGAGACAGCCAATATCGGCAAGGCGATGTCCACGATGAGCGTCGCGGAAGACAAACATTCCATCGCCGAACCGGACACGAAACCGCTTGAGCCCCCAGCTACTCCACAGCAAAGCCTGCCGCTCGACGAGCCCGACCAGAACGCGGCTGAACTCACGCCGCCTGATGTGGCGGAACCCGCGCGTGATGGAACGGCTGGGACAAACCCATGAGTGAAGTTCCGGATTCCTTCATCTCGCATTTGATCGAAATGCGGGACCGGCTGCTGCGCGCAGTGATTGCGGTCGTGGTGATCTTTATCTGCCTGTTTCCGTGGGCGCAGGATTTGTATGCGCTCCTGGCCAAGCCCTTGCTGGCTGCCCTGCCCAAGGGCGGACAGATGATTGCGACCGAAGTCACCACGCCCTTCTTCGTGCCGGTCAAGGTCACGATGATGACCGCCTTCCTGCTGGCCATGCCCTGGGTGTTTTATCAGGCCTGGGCATTTGTCGCGCCGGGGCTGTATCAGCATGAAAAGCGCATCGGCGTGCCGCTGGTCGTTGCGAGTGTGATTCTCTTCCTGTTGGGGATGGCGTTTGCCTATTTCCTGGTATTCCCGATTGTGTTCGGCTTCATCGTTGGGGTGGCACCTGAAGGCGTGGCGGTGATGACGGATATCGGCAAATACCTCGATTTCGTGATGACGCTGTTCATGGCGTTTGGCATCACCTTCGAGGTGCCGGTGGCGGTGGTGTTGCTGGTGAAGATGGGAATGGTGCCGATTGCCAAGCTGCGCGAG
>JAIOJU010000288.1 GCA_019911765.1 Thiobacillus sp. | reverse complement strand
CTTCGAGAGTGAACACCGGCAGGAACGACACGGTGATGATCAGCAGCGAGAAGAACAGCGCGGGTCCCACCTCCTTGCACGCCGCGATCATGGCGTCGAAACGATCCCCGCTTGTGTGCCCCGGCTTGAGCCGCTCCAGATGCTTGTGGGCGTTCTCGATCATGACGATCGCCGCGTCCACCATGGCGCCGATCGCAATGGCGATGCCGCCCAGGCTCATCAGGTTGGAGTTCATGCCGAGCAGGCGCATGGCGATGAAGGCGATCAGCACGCCGACCGGCAGCATCACGATGGCGACCAGCGCCGAGCGCACGTGCAGCAGGAAAATGATGCAGACCGCCGCCACGATCAGGCTTTCCTCGATCAGCGTGGTTTTCAGCGTCTCGATGGCGCGATGGATCAGGTCGGAGCGGTCATAGACCGCCTCGATCGTCACCCCCGGCGGCAGGCCGGCGGAAATTTCGCTCACCTTGGCCTTGAGATTGCGGATGACCTCCAGCGCGTTCTCGCCGTAGCGCGCCATCGCGATGCCGGACACTACTTCGCCCTCGCCATTGAGCTCGGCGAGGCCGCGCCGCTCGTCCGGCACCAGCTCGACGCGGGCGATGTCGCGGATCAGCACCGGTGTGCCCGCCTCGCTTTTCACCACCAGCATTTCGAGGTCGCCGATGCCGCGCAGATAGCCCTTGCCGCGCACCATGTATTCGGTTTCGGCCATTTCGACGACGCGTCCGCCGACATCGCGGTTGGACTCGCGGATGACCTGGGAGACCCTGGACAGCGGGATCCCGTAGGCACGCAGCTTCACCGGATCCACCGTCACCTGATAGGTCTGGACGAAGCCGCCGACGGACGCGACTTCGGCCACGCCCTGCGCCGTGGTCAGCTGATAGCGCACATACCAGTCCTGGATCGTGCGCAGTTCCGCCAGCGTCCTGTCCTTCGCCAGCAGGACGTACTGATACACCCAGCCGACGCCGGTGGCATCCGGCCCCAGCGCCGGGGACACCCCCTTCGGCAAGCGGCTGGAGGCGAAGTTGAGATATTCCAGCACCCGCGAGCGCGCCCAGTAGATGTCGGTGCCATCCTCGAAGATCACATAGACGAAGGAGGCGCCGAAGAAGGAAAACCCGCGCACCACCTTGGAGCGGGGGACGGCGAGCATCGACGTGGTGAGCGGATAGGTGACCTGGTCTTCCACCACCTGCGGCGCCTGGCCGGGGTATTCGGTGTAGATGATGACCTGCACGTCGGAGAGGTCGGGCAATGCGTCGAGCGGGGTTTTCGCCACCGCGTAGACGCCGCCGATGACGATGAACAGGGTGGCGAGCAGGACGAGGAAACGATTCCGGCCCGACCATTCGATGATTTTTGCCAGCATGGCGGACCTCAGTGGCCGGCGTGCGGGTCGACGGTGGCGGGCGCCGGCTGGCCGGGCATCGGCTTGATGCCGGTAATCACCCACTCGCCCGGCTGGCGCTCGACAAACTCGAAGGCCACGGCCGCGCCCGGCTTGAGCCCCTTGAGCAAGGCGTCATTCGCAAGCTTGAATTCCATGGTCATGCTCGGCCACTGCAGCGTTTTCACCGGGCCGTGGGTGATCATCAGCACTCCCGTACTCGCATCCACAGCGTCCACCGTGCCTTCGGCCTGGTGCCCTGCGGACCGTTTGGCCAGGGCAACGCTGTCCGTCTGCGGCGCGCTGCCATCGCCCATGCCCCCGATGGCCGCCCTGAGATTGCTCTCGGCATCGATCAGGAAGTTGGCCGCGACCACGACCAGTTCGCCCGCCGCGACCCCCTCCAGCACTTCCACGTAGCCGTTGCTGCGGGCGCCGAGCCTGACCTCGCGCGGCGCGAAGCGACCTTGCTCGAGCTGAACCAGGACGATGCGGCGCGTGCCGCTGTCGATCACCGCCGAGTCCGGCACCGTCAGCACCGGCGCCGTGCCGCCGACCGGCAGTTCCACCTGGGCGAACATCGCCGGCTTGAGCAGATAGCCGGGATTGGCGAGCTCGACGCGGACCGGCACGGTGCGGGTTGCGGCCTCGAGGCTGGGATACACATAGGTGATCCGGCCCTCGAAGACCTTGTCCGGGTAGGCATTGATCGTCACCCGGGCTGTCGCGCCCGTTTTTACGAGGCCGATGTCCTGCTCGAACACGTCGGCCACGATCCACACTGAAGCCAGGTCGGTGACCTGAAACAGGCTCTCGCCGGGCATGAAGCGCATGCCCTGCACGGCCTTCTTCTCGGTCACGATGCCGGAGACCGGCGAGCGGAAGGTCAGGGTGCGCTTCGCCTCGCCGGACTTCGCCAGGGCCTTCACCTGCGCCTCGGAGATGTCCCAGTTCCGCAGTCGCATCAGGCTCGACTCGGCGAGCTGCCGCATCGCGCTTTGGGCTTCGCTGCCGGCGTCCTTCATCGCCTCCACGCCCTGGGCGGCAATCGCATATTCGCGCTGGGCCGACACCAGTTCCGGGCTGTAGACCTCGAACAGCGGCTGCCCCTTGCTGACGACCTGACCGGTGACATTGACGTACAGGCGCTCGATGTAGCCCTCGAAGCGGGGCGCGATCGCATGGATGCGCCGTTCGTCCGGCTCGACGCGGCCGCTAGCGCGAACGGTTCGGTCCAGCGCCCGCAGGCTGGCCGCTTCGGTCCTGACGCCCAGCTTCTGGATTTTCTCGGTGCTGATCGTGATCTGGTTGGCAGCACCCTCGGCGCCCCCCTCGCCCCCGCCTTCATAGACCGCGATGTAATCCATCCCCATCGGGTCCTTCTTCGGCACCGGCGAGGTGTCGGCCAGCCCCATCGGATTGCGGTAATAGAGCAGCCTGCGTTCCGGCTTGGCCCCTGCGTTTGCCGGCGTCTGCGCGGCGGGCTCGCCAGCACGCTCGCCCCGCATGCCCAGCCAGTAACCGCCGCCTGCAGCCAGCGCAACGACGGCAATTGCCCCGATAACCCGGCTCGGCCCCTGTTTCATAGATCCTCTCCCAGGAGTCGCTCGATTTCCGCCAGCCGTACCTGCGCCTCAACCTGGGCCTTGATCCTGCTCAATTTGGCCTGGCGTATCTGACGCTGCGCGTCCAGCAGGGTGGCGAAATCGACTTTTCCGTTTTCGTAGCCGGCTAGCGCAGCACGGAACGTGAGATCTGCCTGGGGCAGCAGGCTGCTGGCAGTCAGCGCCTCGGACCGGCGGGCAGCGTCGACCCCGGCGAGATGCTCGGCGAGTTCGGCCAGCACCTGATTGGAGGCGGCCGCTGCGCGCGTCCGGCTGGCGGACAGCATGGCTTCCGACTCGCGCTCCTGGGCGCGGCGCGTGGCCTGCTGCAGGGGCAGGTTGAGTTCGAGCATCAGTTCCCATTCCTTGACCGCGTTCTGATACTGGATGGGAGACACGCCGAAGGTGAAATCGGGGTAACGGTTCTTGTAGGCGAGCTCGCGGCTTTTTTCGGCCGAGCGGATGCGTGCGCCTTCGGTGAACAGTTGCGGATTGCGGGCGCGGACACGTTCGGCCAGCGCAGCAAAGCCGAGCCGTTCCGCTGTGGGGAGCGGACGCAGCTGCATCGGTTCGGCGAGCGGGGCATCGACGCTGCGGGCAAGCAGGGCGTTCATCCGCGCCTGCAGTTGGCGGCGTTCGTTTTCGAGGGCGATCAGTTCGGCCTTCATGCCGGTCTGCTCGACCTGCGCCCGGATGGCGTCCTGCTGGGCCGACAGGCCGCCGGCGTAACGAACCTGCGCAATTTTTTCCAGACGTGTCATGAGATCGAGGATTTCCCGGGCCAGCCGCTCGTTGCGATGCACGTAATACAACTGGGCATAGGCCGCCTTGATGCGCGCCGACAGCTCCGCCCAGCTTCCCATGGCGCGCCCCTGGGCGCCTTCGGCCTCGAGTTCGGCGATCTCGCGCTTCAGATCGCGCTTGCCGAACCAGGGGACGTCCTGCATCAGCAGATAGCGGGTGCTGCCGACGCGGTCGGGCGCAAGCGTCGGACTCTGCTCGCCGAACCGGGTGATGTCCCGCAGTTCGATACGCAATCTGGGGTCGGGCAAGGCACCGGTCGGCGCCACGCGTTCGCCGGCGGCCTCCGCTTCCAGGCGCATCGTCGCGTAGTCGGGGTTATGCGTGCGGGCGTATTCGAGGAGCGACTCGACACGCGCGCCCAGCAACGGTTCCTGCGCGTGCGCCGCCATGCCCCAAACCCACACTAGCGCACACAATAGATGTAACGAGCTTGTTGGTTTTTTCATGCGCTCCCCCTTATATTTCATTGCTCCCCATTACAACCAACCCTTCTCGCCCGCGCCGCCAAATAATAAATCGGGTCTGCCCGTTGCCATCGTGCAGTGACGGGTTCCATTCATGGACGGCCTTCTGCACGGGTGGAGGAGGACATGCCGCCGCGCCCCAGCAACTTGGCATTGATCGCCACGATCACGGTGCTCGCTGACATCAGCACTGCACCCACTGCCGGGGTCAGCAGCAGCCCCCAATAGGCCCCCACGCCGGCTGCGAGGGGAATCGCAAAGGCGTTGTAGCCGGTGGCCCAGATCAGGTTCTGGATCATCTTGCCGTAGGTCTTGCGCGACAGGCCCAGAATCGCCGCGACATCTTCCGGGTTGTTGCTCACCAGCACGATGTCGGCCGCTTCGATCGCGACATCGGTGCCGGCACCAATGGCCACGCCCAGATCCGATTCCACCAGTGCCGGCGCATCGTTCACGCCGTCTCCGACCATCGCCACGGTGAGGCCGCGGCCCTTCACTTCGCGGATCTTCTCCGCCTTTTGCTCCGGCAGCACTTCGGCGAAGTAGTCGTCCAGATCCAGTTGCCTTGAAACCGTTTGCGCCACCGCTTGCGAGTCGCCGGTGAGCATCATGCATTGGATGCCCATGGCCTTGAGCCGCGCGATGGCCGCTTTCGATTCCGGACGCACCACGTCGGCCAGTCCGAACACGGCGGCAGCGGTGCCGTCCACCAGCAGGAAGATGGTGGTCTTGCCTTCGGCGGCGAGCGCTTCCAGCTTGGGGTGCTGCACCTGGATGCCCTGTTCCCGAAGATAGCCCGGGCTCACTACTTTGATTTCCTGACCTTCGACCACGGCCTGCGCACCCCGGCCGGTCAGGTTCTTGAAGTCGATGGGCTGCGGCCACTCGACCTTGCGCTCCTTGGCCGCGCGCACGATGCCGGCGGCAATGGGATGCTCCGACTGGCTCTCCAGCGCAGCGGCCAGGCGCAGGCAGGCCACCTCGTCGAGGTCGCCCAGCGGTACGATGTCGCTCACGCCGAAGCGGCCTTCGGTCAAGGTGCCGGTCTTGTCGAACACCACGGCATCCAGGTTACGCGCGCGCTCGAATGCCGCGCGGTCGCGGATGAGCAGGCCATGCGAGGCCGACATGCTGGTGCTCACCGCAACGACCAGCGGTACGGCGAGGCCGAGGGCATGGGGACAGGCAATCACCATCACGGTGACGGCGCGCTCCATGGCGAAGGCGAAGTCCCGTCCCAGCGTCAGCCACACGAACAAGGTGGCGAAACCGCCGCCGAGGGCGATGGCGGTCAGCCACACGGCGGCCCGGTTGGCCAGGTCCTGGGTGCGCGAGCGCGACGCCTGGGCCTGGCGCACCATCTCCATCACCTGCGCCAGATAGGTCTGCCCGCCGGTCTTTTTGACTTCGAGGGTGATCGCGCCTTCGCCGTTGACCGAGCCGCCGATGGCCTCGGCGCCCTCACCTTTCTCCACCGGCTTCGATTCCCCGGTGAGCATGGATTCATCCAGGCTGGTCTGGCCGGAGACAATGATGCCGTCGGTGGGCACCCGTTCGCCCGGCTTCACCAGGATTCTGTCGCCGGGCGCGACGTCGCTGACGGGGATGTCCTCGGTGTTGCCATCCGGCTGCAGGCGGTGCGCTTCGGCAGGCAGCAGCCGCACCAGGGCTTCGAGCGCGCCGGAGGCACCGAGCACCGACTTCATCTCGATCCAGTGGCCGAGCAGCATGATGTCGATCAGGGTCGCGAGTTCCCAGTAGAAGCCCATGCCGGGCAAGCCGAAGGTGACCGCGCTGGAATAGAAATAGGCCGCGCTGATGGCCACCGCGATCAGCGTCATCATGCCCGGCTGTCGTTTGCGGAATTCTTCGATGAAGCCCTTCAGGAACGGCCAGCCGCCATGGAAATACACGATGCTGGAGAAAGCGAACAACACATAGTGGTCGCCGGGAAACGCCACCGGCGCCGCCAGGCCGAGCATGCCCCACAGGTCGTGGGACAAGGCCAGAATGGGGATTGTCAGCGCCAGCGAAATCCAGAAGCGTCGTCTGAAATCCACCACCATGTGCGCGTGGTCATGGCCGTGATGATTCCCGTTTTCTGCAGGTTTGCGTGCAAGGTGCTTGCCCCCTGCAGCAGGCGCGCTTCCCTCTGCATGTGCGTGACTGGCGTGCTCCTCCATCCTGCTCTCCCGTCATACCCTTGGTCTGATCAACGCGCTACGTCAACGCGGGTGGTTCGGCTTTGCGCCCCCTACATGTTGCATCTATATTCTGCGGACTGTCCGGCCAGCGGACACTCCATGCGCTTCTCCTGAAGCGCGCCTCAGCTCTCCGCGAACAAAGTTCGCAGTTCATCTTCGGTTGGCTGGCGGCGGAACACCACTTCGTCATCTACGACCAGATTTGGTGAGTGCCGGATGTTATATCGTTGCACGATTTCCGGATGGTCCTCCACGAATAACACTTCGTAGACGACAGCCAAATCTTTGAGCTCGCGTTCAAGGTTGTGGTAATGACTGCAATTGCGTGTAGCAATGATCCTGACTTTCATGCTTGGATTTCCTATATGGGTAAGAACATCACTCATCCAATTGCCCGTCATCGTCGATTCCCTGATTGCCACTATCGAGCGTATAGACCAGGGGTGCCACGATGGCAATCGATGCGGCGAGCGTAATGGCAGACAAGCTACCGATCGTTGTTCGGTGCTGCTTCATCAATCGCCAGACTTGCCAAACAGATACTTGATCAGCGCGGCGAGCGCGAGGATGAGTACGATCCAGAACAGGATGCCCGTCCAGCCGAACCCCATACCCCAGCCCCAACCGTTCATGCCGTCATGCCACATTTTTCCACCTCCATGTCATAGTCGAAGTACACATCACGAAAAGTGCGACGCGCCAAGGTGGCAATCCCTCGACTCTTTTTAGGGCATCCATATCGATGACGCTTCTCACTGCAGTTTTTTGTTCCAGAACCCCCACGCGATTCCATAGAGCGCGCCGAGCACAAACCGGTGGTGGTGAACAGTACGAATCCCGCCAGGAAAGCGATGGGGCTGCCGGAGATCGGCCACGGGCTGGCTGGTGCAAGTGCGGCCAGCTGCGTCATGACCTTTGTCATTTCACTCCGAGGCCCTCGCCCTTGCGAGTGCCATCGCCGCGAACCTTGCGCTGCACCTGCAGGGCTGTGAGGCCGTCGTGCCGCCCTTGCTCGTTGTAAAGCACGTCGATGACCACACCCTTGTCGTCGAACACCAGGGTATAGGTACGCACACCGTTACCCGGCTCGGCTTCGTAAACGGTATGCTTTTCCCTTGTGGGATGCTGGTAGGTTTGGGCTTGCTTGCCTCCCATTTCGTATACCCAACCTTCCTTTCCATTGGGCAAGATCAAGGTACGGAGGGCTTTACCGTGGTGGCTGAAGGCGGCTTGTTTGGTGGTGACGCCTAGGGGATAAGCGCGCAACACCGTCTCTGGCTCATTCTGCTCGGAGAAGCTTGGTGGCATGGTCTGTTGTCCGGCCAAGGTGACGGTCGCCGCGACCATGGTCAGTGTCAGCAGTACATTTAGGACAGGTTTCATTAACATCCTCCTTCGGCGGGGTTGAGATGCAATCGCGACTATTTCACTTGCACCGCCTTGCCCGCCAATCGGTCAGTGCTCCTGGATCGCCGGGTGCATGGAGCAGGCGGAGATACCAAGCCGTCAGCGACCCCGTCGTCGGCTCCAAATGTCGGTCTCGAGTTTCATTGAGCAGGCCACACCACATCGGTCCTGTGGCTATCATCCCCCCGCTTATGGGGCGCATGCCCGCTTGGTTCATCATCAAGCAAAACCGAGCCGTAGCTGTCGCCACTTCCTCTTTCCGGCTCATGGCTGTCTCCGGACACATGAGGGAAATGCGTGTTATGCACGTTGGTAATGCCCAGTTTCAGGTCGGGGTTGCTGTTTTGATCGGAAGCCCAGGCCGGGGCAACCAGCAGGGCCAAGGTAGTGAATGCAATAGCGGTTTTCATGGTTTGTTCCTTCTCTTCAGTTATGTAAACACGACGGCCATCACTTGGCCGGATTCTCAGGGCCGCCCTGGGGCTTGCCCATATTCGTTTGCATCATCATCTGCATCATGTCGATGCGCTTCTCCATCATCTCCATGCGCTTGGCCATCATGTCGTCGCCGCCCGACGCGCCCATGCCGCCCTTGC
>JAIOJU010000287.1 GCA_019911765.1 Thiobacillus sp. | reverse complement strand
GCTGCATCCGATACCCTGATTGTCCAGTTTTATGCCGGGCGCGAGGAACTCAATGCTGGCGCATGGATCACGCGCGACTGTACGGGAGGGGTGATTGCGTCGGGCAACGTGGTCACCAACACCTTTGATCTCAACGGTACCGATTTGCGGTGCACTGGTGGCGTTGGCGGAGCGCAACCGCTGGTTTCGGATATCGAAGACCTGCAGATTATTTACGGCATCGACACCTCGGGTGACCAGTCGGCTAATCAATATGTGGCCGCTCCCACAGCAGCACAATGGCTCCAGGTTGTGACTGCCCGTGTCTGTGTGCAGATCCGGTCGGCGAATAACGGGTTGGCTGTCACCCCTCAGCGCTTCATGAACTGTGCGGGTGCATTGGGCACGGCAGTCGGTGCCGGGGCATTTACTGCTGCCGCTGCGGGCGACTTGCGCTTGCACCGCAGCTTTGTGGCTACTTATAACCTGCGCAACCGGATTAACGGTGCCCCCTGAATCATGAGAAACCCACGCTACTCAACTCGTTGTGAAACCCGTCAGCAGGGCGTGGCCCTGATCACCGGTTTGATTTTCATGGTGGTGCTGACGCTGATGGCAGTTACCGCAGCGCGGATGGCCGGACTCGAAGAGCGCATGTCAGGCAATATGCGCGACCGTTCTCTTGCGGTGCAGGCTGCCGAATTGGCGCTGCGTGATGCCGAGCAGGATATCCGCAGTTCCGGTCGTGTATCCGGCATAACCAATTTCGTATCGGCCTGTACAAACGGCCTGTGTTACAACGGAATCCAGGGGAATGCCAATGGAACAGACTGGAATATCACCCCGGCATGGAGCACGGTCGACATGACGGCTGCGCCAGACAGCGTTGCTTTTGGCGATAACACAGGGGCCGCTGATCCTGGTACCCCTGGTGCAGACTTGATTGCCCAACTCTCGGCATCGCCACGCTACATCATTGAAGGCATCAAGAAAACGCCGCCCGGCAGCGGGCAGCCCGTGTATTACTACCGGATTACCGTGCGCGCGCAAGGCGCCAACCCCAACACGGTTGTGTGGTTGCAGGAAGTGTTCAGACCTTGATGTCACGAACAATTGGAAGAAAAGGATAGAGCCATGAAAACCAGCAGATTTTTATCGATGAGCTTGCAGTGCTTTGCGTGCTTGCCACTTGTCGTGGCGGGCCAGGCTCACGCGCTGACTTTTTCCAATGCTCCGCTCTTCCTGGGGGGGAATATTTCGCCCAATGTCATGTTCACGCTGGACGATTCGGGCTCGATGCAGTTCGAGGTGCTCCCGGAACATTCCCAAGTGTATTTTACGTTTCCCCGCCCCTCCACTTTATACGAAGCTGCATGGGGGTATGGCTCGAGTTATAGCTATGTCGCCCATTTCGATGAGAACAATAGATATGCCCGTTATTTCCGCACGGCCAAGTTCAATCTCAATTATTACGACCCTGAAGTTCGCTATGAACCCTGGAGCAAAGCCGACGGCACGCTGATGCCGGATGCTGATCCTGCGGCTGCTTTTCACAATCCTGGCATTGACGGCCTTGGGTCCGGCGAGGGTACGCGTAACCTTACCGCCAATAACACCCAGACAGCCAGATGGGTCGACAACAACGGGAACCAGGCCAGCGCATCGCTCACCTTCTATCCTGCCACCTATTTCACCACCACGCTGACCAGCCTGACCGGTCCTACCGACGCGAACAACACACTCGGTAATTTCACCAAAATCGAGATCAAGTCAGCCAACGCGCCATTTGCTAAAGCGGCAGGGCGCACGGACTGCGTGGGCGCCACCTGCACGTATACCGAAGAGATGCAAAATTTTGCCAATTGGTATACCTACTATCGTTCCCGCATTCTGATGTCGCGCGCAGGGGTGGGCAAGGCGTTCGCGGCACAGGGCAATACCATGCGCGTGGGTTTTGCAGCCATCAACAAGGGCAATACGACTATCGACGGTGCTACAACGGGTGCGGTTGTAAGCGGTGTCAGGCAATTCACCGGCAGCAACCGAACGAATTTCTTCGATAGCCTGTATGGACATGCCATGCCTTCTGCGGGCACCCCGCTCCGGCTCGCGGTTGATCGGGTTGGCATGTACTATCAACGCACCGATGACCAAGGTCCCTGGGGGGAAACACCAGGCTCGAATGGTGGCACCCAGCATGAATGCCGCCAGAGCTACAACATTCTGATGACCGACGGTTACTGGTCTGAGGGCACGTCCTATGACGCCTCGACGGCCGGTGCGCGGGCAAACGTGGATGGCACAGCGGGCTCCAGTATTACCAATCATTCCGATCCCGCCACTCCCGCAACTTATACCTACTCGCCTGCGCTCCCATATTCGGATTCGTATAGTGACACGCTGGCCGATGTGGCCATGTATTACTGGAAAAATGATTTGCGCTCGGGGCTGGATAACAAGGTGCCGACCAATTCGGCCGATCCGGCTTTCTGGCAGCATATGGTGAACTTTACGGTGGGACTGGGGGTTTCGGGAACCCTTGCCTACACTAACCCGGCTACCGGTCCGTGGCCGAATCCGGTCGGTAGTGACCCGAAGAAGATCGACGATCTCTGGCATGCGGCCGTGAACAGCCGAGGGGGGTTTTTCAGCGCTGGAGACCCGGCTACATTTGCCAATGCCTTGTCCAGTTCGCTGACCAATATTGTTGCGCGCACGGGCTCGGCTTCTGCTGTGGCCACCAGTTCGAGTTCACTGATGACGAATGGCCGTCTTTACCAGGCCAAGTTCAACAGTGGCGACTGGAGCGGGCAATTGCTGTCGATTCCGCTTAGCTCAACTGGGGTTATTGGTGCGGCAGAATGGGATGCCGGTAGTGTGATCAACACGCTTACCCCTGCTTCTCGCGTCATTCTGACGAAGGGCAACAGCGGGGATGGTGAAGCGTTTGAATATGCCAATCTGACAGCAGGACAAAAAGCAGACCTGGACAAGAATGCATCAGCGGTTACCGATACCTGTGGTCTGGAACGGGTCGCCTATCTGCGCGGAGACGCAACCAAGGAGGGTGCCAGCGGAACCTTCAGTTGTGCCACCAGCCCCTTTACAGTCATCGACAAGTTCCGTGTCCGCGCTAACAGCAAGCTGGGCGACATTGTCAATTCGAGCCCTTACTTTGTCGGCGTGCCCAGCGCAGGGCACTCGGACCTGGATCATCCGGGCTATGCCGCGTTCAGTGGCAATCCTAGCCATGCGACACGCACTCCGATGGTTTACGTGGGCGCGAACGATGGCAGCCTGCATGGTTTTAACGCCTGTATTGCCGGTGTGGGGACGTGCACCTCGGCTGATGAAGGCAAGGAGCTGATTGCGTACGTGCCCAGCATGGTTTACGCCAATCTCAGCCGTTTGACCGATACAAGTTACAACGCAAACCATCGCTATTTTGTGGATGGATCACCCATGGTCGCTGATGTGGACTTGGGTGCCAGCGGTAGCCCTGACTGGAAAAGCGTGCTGGTCGGGAGTATGAATGCGGGTGGGCGCGGGTATTTTGCCCTGGACATCTCCAACCCGGCGAACTTCAGCGTGGCCAATGCCGCCAGCCTGCTGCTCTGGGAATTTTCCAGTGCAGACGATGCCGACATGGGGTATACCTTTAACCTTGCTCCTGCCAATCCTTTTACCGGCCAGTCAATGCAGATTGTGAAAATGGAAAACGGCAAATGGGCTGCCGTGCTGGGTAACGGCTACGACAGTCCCTCTGGTGCGGCGGTGCTGTACGTGCTCTTCATCAAGGAAGGCGTGGATGGGGCCTGGACGGCGGGGTCTGACTATATCAAGCTGGTTGCCCCCGGTGGCGCTGGCAATGGATTGTCTGCCCCGGTGCCATTCGATTCGGATGGGAACGGTTTGGCCGATGTTATTTATGCGGGCGACCTCAAGGGCAACATGTGGAAATTCGATGTAAGCGCCGATAACCCGGCAGGCACAACACCGGCACTGCCGGCGCTACCGAAGCCCGCCTGGGGCGTGGCTTTGGGCGGCGCGCCTTTGTTTGCTGCCGGGGCGACCAAACCCATTACATCTCCTCCGGTTGTTACTTTGCATCCGCAGGGTGGGCAACTGGTGCTGTTCGGCACGGGAAAATATCTTGAAACCGGCGACACAACCAACACTGATGCGCAAACCATGTATGGCATATGGGATAACAATGCCACTGTAACGTCTGGCCAACTGGTCAGCCAAACCGTAACGCCGGGTGTTATCCAGACAGCCACGCAGAATCCGGTGGCTTATTCCACGGTTGCGCCGATTGTGAAGGGATGGTATTTGAATCTGCCTAGCAGTGGTGAACGTCTGACAGGTATTCCAAGCCTGGAGGATGGGCAGTTCACGTTCACCACGATTCGGCCCTCTACCTCACCCTGCGATTTTGGTGGCAGTGGCCTGGTATACACGCTGGACTACTACACGGGCGGGATGCTTACCTACCCGATATTTGATACCGACGGAGATGGTGAGATTGATTCCGATGACGCGTTGTCTGCAGGGATGTCGATCGGTTTTGCACCGGGTGGCGTGACCCGGGTCAGGGGTGAAGACAGCGATATCCTGACATCCAGCAAGGCGGATGGCACGCTAGTGAAGACCCCCATCAACAAGGGACTTAACACCCTGCGCGGACGGATCAACTGGCGGGAAATCATTCAATAGTCATGAACCACACTTCACAGGAGCAATGGAAATGATCGTCCGGAAAATGGTGTTTGCTTCGGTAATCAGCCTTTGTTTATTGAGCTTTCAGGCCGTTGCCAAAGAGGAAGTGCGGCCTGGCGTATCAGGGAGCAAGGCGGCGGAAACAGATGAAGGCGGTGGTATCGTTAACCGCATTGATTTTGCAATGAACCAGATCGTGATCAGCAACGTGGTTTACGGATACTCTCCAGGGAAACTGGTTGTGCGAAAAGATGGCGCGCGTGCACCTGGGGCGACATCGTTGCAGCCAAACCAGGTGGTGCATTTTAATCTCGCGCCACGCAAGCCCGGCCGTGATCTTTCGGCAGCCAGAACGATTACAGAAATTTGGATAGACGAGAAGTAAGGATGCCAGCCAGAGCAAATATGGGCAGGCCATGCATAGCCGCCCTGTCGGGTGTATGGACAGCAGCATGTCAGGGGCCGGTGGTTCTTTACAGGCCAACGGTGGCAGAGCCTCAGCGGGAATCAATTTTGACGTGGGCTTCCATGGCCTGATCAGCTGGCGCGAGATTATTTGATTAAGGGGTAGAGCATGACAAAAATTGAACGAGTCAGTTTCAGAAGGTGGCGTTCGCAGTCAAGTCGGCAGACAGGATTTACCCTGATCGAACTGATGATTGTGGTGGCGATCATCGGGATTCTGGCCGCGATTGCTTACCCCAGTTACACGCAATATGTGCTGCGCACTAATCGGGCAGAGGCACGGGCCATTCTTCTTGAAAATGCCCAGATTCTGGAACGCAACTACACAACGGCCAATCGCTACGACACTGTGAATTCAGACGGTACTGGTGGGGCGCCTGTAATCATTGCACAATCCCCCAAAGTAGGTGCGGCGGCAAAATATGCCATCGCGGCTGCCTATGGCGTAGAACCAGCTCAGACGTTTCAGCTTAATGCTACGCCCGCTGGCGTTATGGTGGGTGATGTTTGCGGTGTGATTACACTGACCAATACAGGTGTTCAGGGAGCTGCCGGCGTAACCACTGCAGCCATCGTGGATCAGTGCTGGGGACGCTGATGATCATTTCGGCGTGTCATTCAGACGACAAACCTTTCGGCATGGGAAAGCCAACCTTTTCCTGAACACCATCGAGCTCCGAGACTGAGCGGACGCCCAATGTTTCCAGACGTTGCAATACGTCTTTTACCAGCACTTCCGGAGCCGATGCCCCGGCACTGAGGCCTACCCGGTTTTTTCCTGCCACCCATAGCGGATTGATCTCCTGTGCGTTATCAACCATATAGGCGGGCACCCCCAGATTTTCCGCCGCTTCCCGCAACCGGTTTGAATTCGAACTGGTCGGCGAGCCCACCACGATCACCACGTCGCACTGCGGTGCCAGCGCCTTGACCGCATCCTGGCGGTTTTGCGTGGCGTAGCAGATGTCATCCTTTTTCGGCCCGGTGATGTTGGGGAAGCGCGCGCGCAGGGCATCGACCACGCGTGCGGCATCGTCGACCGACAGTGTGGTCTGGGTGACGTAGGCGAGCTTGTCGGGGTCGGCCACCTGCAGTCTGGCGACGTCTTCCGCTGTTTCGACCAGATACATGCCGCCCGCCGATTGCCCCAGCGTGCCCTCGACTTCGGGGTGCCCCTTGTGGCCGATCATGACGATCTCGAATCCCTGGCCACGCATCTTGCTGACTTCGACGTGGACCTTGGTGACGAGCGGGCAGGTGGCGTCAAACACGTTGAGACCGCGCGCTTCGGCTTCGGCACGTACGGCCTGGGAGACGCCATGCGCGCTGAAAATGACGGTGGCGCCGGGGGGCACGTCGGCGAGTTCTTCGACAAAGATCGCACCCTTGTTCTTCAGGTCGTTGACGACGAAGGTGTTGTGCACGACTTCGTGGCGCACGTAGATGGGTGCGCCGTATTTTTCCAGCGCGCGCTCGACAATGGCGATGGCGCGATCGACGCCGGCACAAAAGCCGCGTGGGTTGGCGAGCAGGATGGTGGCGGTCATAACAGGCTTTCCAGTGTTACAGGATGCGGACGATTTCCACTTCGAATTCTATGGACAGGTCAGCAAGCGGATGGTTGAAATCGACCTTCACCGCCTCGTCGCTGATCTCCAGGATATGGCCGGCCAGCGTCTGGCCATTGGGCATGGCGAATTCGACCAGCTGGTCGATTTCGAGTTGCATGTCCACGGGGATGTCTGATTTGGGCAGCGTCTGAATCAGGTCGGGCTGGCTGATGCCAAATGCCTGCCAGGGTTCGAGCAGGAATACGTGGCGCTCACCGGGCGGGAGGTCGATCAGCCACTGCTCCAGCATCGGTGACAGGGTGCCGTCGCCCAGCGTGACGGTATCGGGCTCGGCATCGTCGAAGTTGGCGATGACGTCATCGCCGCCGCGCGGCCGGAGTGCATAGCGGAGCTGGACGGTGTCGCCGGGCGCGACGGTGCGGGTGGCGGTATTCATGCGGCGTGCGTCGGCTCGGCGGGTTTGCGCCGCAGGCTGTCCCAGACCAGCAGGGTTGCGCCCACGGTGATGGCGGAATCGGCAACGTTGAACGCCGGGAAGGAATAGCCGCGATAGTGAAACAGCAGAAAGTCCACGACATGCCCCAGCAACACGCGGTCGATCACGTTGCCGAGTGCGCCGCCGAGCACCAGCGCCAGTGCGAAGGCCAGCCGGGTGTCGTGTGTGTGCTGCTTTAACAGGCGCACGATGATCACGGTGGCGATGATGCCGATGGCGATGAAGAACCAGCGTTGCCAGCCGCCGGCATCGGCCAGAAAGCTGAATGCCGCGCCGCTGTTGTAGACCAGCACCAGCGAAAAAAACGGCAGGACGGGAATGGCTTCCTGATAGTCCAGCGAGGACGTCACCCACCACTTGGTCAGGTGGTCGGCCACGATGACCACCAGGGCGAGACCCAGCCATTTCAACAGGCCGGGAGTCAGTGGCTTAAGCATGGGTGCGTGCCTCGCCCTTGCCGGCCAGGTTGCTGACGCAGCGTCCGCACAGGCCGGGATGGTCGGCGTGCGTGTCGACATCGTCGCGGTAATGCCAGCAGCGTTCGCATTTTTTCGCGGTGCTCGGGGTGACGACGATACGTTCTTCATTCGATGCGATAACGCGGGCTTGCGAGGTGATCAGGACGAATCGTAAATCGTCACCTAAGGAGTCAAGAACAACGCGTATTTCGTCATTGGCGTGGATGTCTATTTCGGCTTGCAACGAGGAGCCAATGGCACCGGCGGCACGCTTCGTTTCCATCTCTTTTTGCACCTTGGCACGCACAGAACGTATCAACTCCCAGCGCATCTGTAAGCTGTATTCGACCTCGTTCGGCTGCTCTGGCAGGTCATACCAGGTATGCAGGAATACCGAGTCATCGTTAATCGGTTTGGGCTCAGCGTTTGCTCCCTCTCCCGCTAGCGGGGGAGGGTTGGGGAGGGGGCTCAGTTGCGCCCACACTTCCTCGCCGGTGAACGACAGGATCGGTGCCATCCAGCGCACCAGCGCGTGGGTCAGGTGGTGCAGCGCATTCTGTGCGGCACGCCGCTCCTGGCTGTTGGCGCCGCTGGTGTAGAGGCGGTCCTTGAGGATGTCGAGATAGAAACCGCCGAGGTCTTCGGAGCAGAACGCCTGCAGCTTCTGCACGATGAAATGGAATTCATAGGCGTCGTAATGCGCCTGCAGTTCAGTCTGCAACTGGCGTGTCATCGCCAGCGCATAGCGGTCGATTTCCAGCCAGTCCTTCACCGGCAGCGCATGCGCCTTGGGGTCGAAGTCCGACAGGTTGGCGAGCAGGAATTTCAGGGTGTTGCGGATGCGGCGATAGCCTTCCACCACGCGTTTGAGGATTTCATCCGAGATCGTGAGTTCGCCGGAATAGTCGGTGGTCGCGACCCACAGCCGCAGGATATCGGCACCGTACTGGTCCATCACCTTTTGCGGCGAGACGACGTTGCCCTTCGACTTGCTCATCTTGTGGCCCTTGCCGTCGACCACGAAGCCGTGGGTGAGCAGGGCCTGGTAGGGCGCGCGGCCATCGGTGGCGCAGCCGGTGAGCAGGCTCGACTGGAACCAGCCGCGATGCTGGTCCGAGCCTTCCAGATACAGATCCGCAGGATGTGCGAGTTCGGGGCGGCGCTTCAGCACGCAGGCGTGGGTCACGCCGGAATCGAACCAGACGTCGAGTGTGTGGCCGGTCTTGTTGTAATGCGCGGCGTCGTCGCCCAGCAGTTCGGCCGGGTCGAGCGCGAACCAGGCTTCGATGCCGGCAGCCTCCACGCGCTGCGCCACCACTTCCAGCAACTCGGCTGTACGCGGGTGCAGTTCGCCGGTTTCCTTGTGGGTGAAGAAGGGCATCGGCACGCCCCAGTTGCGCTGGCGCGAGACGCACCAGTCGGGCCGGTTCCTGATCATCGCTTCCAGACGTGCGCGGCCCCAGGCCGGGAAGAACTGCGTGGCATCGACTGCCGCCATCGCCTGTTCACGCAGCGTCTTGCGCGTTCCGCTCTCCGCTCTCGACTCCCCGCTCTCCGCCCCCATGCCAATGAACCACTGCCGCGTGGCGCGGAAAATGATCGGTGTCTTGTGGCGCCAGCAGTGCGGGTAGCTGTGCAGCAGTTTTTCATGCGCCAGCAGGTTGCCGCTGGCTTGCAGGGTCTCGACGATGAGCGGATTGGCCTGCCAGATGCTCATGCCGCCGAGCAGCGGCACGCTGGCGTAGAAGCGGCCGTCGTCGCCCACCGGGTTGTCGACTTTCAGGCCGTAGCGGCTGCCGATCACGTAGTCGTCGAGGCCGTGGCCGGGCGCGGTGTGGACGGCGCCGGTTCCGGCGTCGGCGGTGACGTGGTCGCCGACGATCACCGGCACTTCGCGCTGCTGGAAGGGATGCCACAGCAACACGCCTTCGAGTGCCTGGCCGCTGGTGTGCGCGATGATTTCAGCGCCTTCGGCGAGGCCAAAACGTGCCAATGCGGATTCGCGCAAGCTGTCGGCCAGGATCAGCAAGCCCTTGGTGGTGCGTACCAGCGCGTACTGGAACTCGGGGTGCAGCGCGACTGCCTGGTTGGCGGGCAGCGTCCATGGCGTGGTGGTCCAGATCACGAACTGAACCGGTTCGTCGATGGCGGCGATGTCAAAGCGCCTGGCCAGATCGGCGCGGTCAGCCACGGCAAAGCCGACGTCGATCGCAGGTGAAGTCTTGTCCTCGTACTCGACCTCGGCTTCGGCCAGTGCCGAGCCGCAGTCCACGCACCAGTGCACCGGCTTGGCGCCCTGGTAGAGGTAACCCGCCGCCTGAACCTGGCCCAGCACACGCAGGGTGTCGGCCTCGAACTGGAAATCCATGGTGCGGTAGGGATGATCCCAGTCGCCGAGCACACCCAGACGAATGAAATCGGCTTTCTGCCGCTCGATCTGGACGGCGGCGTATTCGCGGCACAGTTCGCGGAATTTGGCGGGCTCGATGGCCTTGCCGTGGGTTTTTTCCACCTGCAGTTCGATCGGCAGGCCGTGGCAGTCCCAGCCCGGCACGTAGGGCGCGTCAAAGCCGGACAAGGTCTTGGCCTTGACGATGATGTCCTTGAGGATCTTGTTGACCGCGTGGCCGATGTGGATGTCGCCGTTGGCGTAGGGCGGGCCGTCGTGCAGGATGAACTTGGGACGGCCCGCTGCCGCCTTGCGGATCGCTTCGTAGCGTTTGTGTTCCTGCCAGCTTTTGACCCAGCCCGGCTCGCGCTTGGCGAGGTCGCCGCGCATTGGGAAGGGCGTGTCGGGAAGATTGAGCGTGTTTTTATAGTCAGGCATGACGGTACTTTAAATAGTGTTTTGCATTTTCCACATCACGCTTGATCTGCGCGACGAGGCTGTCGAGGTCGGGATATTTTTCTTCGTCGCGCAGCTTGTGCAGGAAATCGACGCGAACGCGGCGGCCATAAATTTCCGCATTGAAGTCAAATACATGTACTTCGAGCACGGGCACGGCGTCCGCGCCTTTGACCGTGGGCCGTTTGCCGAGGCTGGCCACACCGGGCAGCGGCGCGCCGTTGAGGCCGCACAGTTCGACCGCGAAAATGCCCATCAGTGGCGGACGATTGTGCTTGAGCTGGATGTTGGCCGTGGGAAAACCGATGTCGCGCCCGAGTTTGTCGCCATGAACCACACGACCGGAGATGCTGTAAGGCCGGCCAAGCAGCTTTTCGGTGTGGGTCAGGTCGCCTGCCGCGAGGGTCTGGCGCACGGCGGTGGACGAGGCGCGTTCGCCAGCGAGTTCAACCGTGGGCAGGAATTCCGCGTCGAAACCGAATGCAGGACCGGCCTGCCTGAGCAAGGCAAAGTCGCCCGACCGTTTGGCGCCATAGCGGAAATCGTCACCGACCAGCACATACCGGGCTTGCAGGGTATGACTCAACACCTGCTGAATGAAATCATGGGCAGACAGCGCGGAAAAGGCGCGGTCGAAACGGAACACATGCAGGTGATCAATCCCCATGCGCCGCAGGATTTCGGCCTTTTCGCGCAGGCTGGACAGGCGCGCAGGGGCCTGGTCGGGGGTAAAGAACTCGCGCGGATGGGGCTCGAAACTCAGGACGCAGGTCGGCAGGCCGCGCGCGCGCGCCACGTCCTGCAAGCGGGCGAGCATGGCCTGGTGGCCGAGGTGCAGGCCGTCAAAATTGCCGATGGTGACCGCATGGGGTGTGTCGAGGGGGCGAAAGCCGTGGGTGATGCGCATTGCCTGACGTGCCGCCTGACCGGGCGGGCGCTGAAAAGGGCTTATTCTAGCCGATTCAGACGCTTATTCCGCCGCTACTCCGCCGCGCGGCGGGTGAACTGCCTTGGGCGGAAGCCCATCAGGCCGAGCGCAGCAAAGTACAGGGCAATGCCGCCGCCGACCAGCAGGGACAGGCGCATGACCCGGTCCAGGAAGCGGGCATCCAGCCACCATTGCGCCTCGCCCATGGTGTAGAACAGCATGCCTGCCATCAATGAGGCCGCCAGCAATATCTTTACGAAATACGTGATCCAGCCCGGTTGTGGCTGGTAGATCTGCTGTTTTTTCAGCAGATGCAGCAACAGTGCGGCGTTGAGGCAGGCTCCCAGACCGATGGCCAGGGCGAGGCCCGCATGCCTGAATGGGCCGATGAAGGCGAGGTTCATGAGTTGCGTGGCTACAAGCGTGAAGATGGCCACCTTGACCGGGGTGCGGATGTTCTGCCGGGCATAAAACCCGGGCGCCAGCACCTTGACCAGGATCAGTCCCACCAGTCCCAGGCTATAGGCCATCAGTGCTTGCCGCGTCATGGCGACGTCCAGGGCATTGAAGGCGCCATAATGAAACAGAGTCGTGATGAGCGGCACCGCCAGCACCGCCAGCGCGGCGGCGGCAGGCAGCGCCAGCAGCAAGGTGAGCCGCAAGCCCCAGTCGAGCAGTTTGGAGTATTCGGACGGGGAGTCGTCGGCGTAATGCTTGGCCAGGCTGGGCAGCAGGATGGTACCGAGGGCCACGCCGAGCATGCCGGCGGGAAACTCCATCAGGCGGTCGGCGTAATACAGCCACGACACGCTGCCGGTGTCCAGGAATGACGCGAAGATGGTGTTGATCAGCAGGCTGATCTGCGCCACCGACACGCCGAGTGTGGCCGGGGCCATGAGCTTGAGAATCCGGTGGACGCCGGGGTCGTTGAAATGCCGCGTCGGGCGGGGCAACATGTCGATTTTGAGCAGATGCGGCAGCATCCACGCCAGTTGCAGCACGCCACCCAGCGCCACCCCCCAGCCCAGCGCCAGAATCGGCGGATCAAAATACGGCGCCAGCCACAGGGTGGCGACGATCATGGCCACGTTCAGCAGCACAGGCGCAAACGCCGGCACCGAGAACTTGCTGTGCGTGTTGAGAATGCCGGCAGCCAGCGCCACCAGCGAAATGAAGACGATGTAGGGGAAGGTGATGCGCAGCAGCGTGACGGTCAGCGCGAACTTTTCCGGTTCGTCCTGAAACCCCGGGGCGCTGATATAGGCGACCCACGGCGCACCCACGATGCCCAGCAGGGCGACTACGACCAGTACCAGCGTCAGTGCCGTTCCTGTCTGGTTGACCAGCGTCTGCGTCGCGTCGTGTCCCTTGCGGTTTTTGTATTCGGCCAGGATCGGCACAAAGGCCTGTGAAAACGCGCCTTCGGCAAACAGTCGTCGCAGCAGGTTGGGTATCTTGAAGGCGACAAAAAATGCGTCGGTAAGCAGGCCCGCACCGAACACGCGGGCGATCAGGGCGTCGCGCACGAATCCGAGGATGCGCGAGAGCAGGGTCATGCTGCTGACTGCAGCGAGGGCTTTGAGGAGGTTCATGGGTCGATTGTGTTTTGCGCGCATTGTGAGGCCCGCGTGGATGGGCCGCAACTCCGCGCGGGCCGGGATCGATTTTGCCGGACTTGATTTATTGCGTGGTTGTCCCTTACAATCGCGGGCTTTGGCGGATTTGCCTCGCACCAGCGAGGAGCCAGGTTAATTTAATTGCTCTGCGCAGCGCGCGGGGCCTACAGGAGCAGAATATATGGCGAACTCCGCCCAGGCGCGTAAGCGCGCACGTCAAGCCAGCGCGCAGCGCGACAGCAACATGAGCCAGCGTTCCGAATTGCGCACCGCAATCAAGAAGGTTCGCAAGGCGATTGAGGCAGGCGACAAAGCGGCAGCACAGCAGGTTTTCCAGGCATCCATGAGCGTGATCGACAGCATTGCCGACAAGCAGATCGTTCACAAGAACAAGGCTGCCCGCCACAAGAGCCGGTTGTCGAATGCTGTTAAAAGCATGGCCTGAGCGTTAAAAGCATCATGAAAAAACGCCGCGTATGCGGCGTTTTTTCATTTCTGGCCGCCGAAGCGTCGCTGCTAGTACGACCATCCATAAATTTCGCTATGTGTTCGACGCGCCCCGCATCACCGATTGCTTTGTCGCTCATCCTCGCCATGGAACGACTACGGCTGCGGTTCGCTTCGCGCACCCGGCGCGCGGATGTGCGTCTCGGCATGTACGCAAACTTATGGGTGGTCGTACTAGTCTGCGTTTTCAGTCTGAAGCTCGTTGCTCCTGGCAAAAGCCAGCAAAAAGCGGTAGGCATCAGGGTCGTTGATTTTAAGTTGCTTATCCACTGCCACGCACTCGACACCGTCCAGTGTGACGGGTTGCACATGAGGTGAAAAATGGGTGCGATGGTTGGGGTCAACAACCGCGAATGCGCCCGCAAGACGATCGGCCCAGTCGCTCGGGCGAAACTTGGCGCCCTTGGTGGTGATGCCGCGAATAATAAAGGGGGCGGAGGCGCTGGCGTCATCCATAGGTCAGTAGGCTTGTTTGGGGTTGCAGGAGTTTAGCACGCGACAAAATGGCTCGGCAGAGATGGCTGCTTGCACGGGATCGGGGTTTTGATGATACTGGCACAGCCTTACTTGACTAAAATCGTCAACAATTAAGATGCAAGATAACAAAGGAGAGCAGCATGAAAAACCCGCTGGATTCACTATGGGGTACTGTCATTGCTGGTGTTGTGCTCACTGCCGTCCTGTACGTTTTTGCCAGAAATTTCCTGGTTTAGGGGGGAAGCAATGGAAAACATCGATTTGATTTCTGCGTTGTCCCGCTGGATCCATTTCATGGCGGGTGTCATGTGGATAGGCTTGCTGTATTACTTCAATTTCGTGCAGGTGGCCGCACTCAAGCATGCGGGTGCAGACGGTACCGCAGGGGGCATCATCAAGCATGTCGCGCCACGCGCCCTGTTGTTTTTTCGCTGGTCGGCCCTGGTAACCTGGTTTGCAGGTGCCGCATTGCTGGGTCCCCATTTCGTGGATGCCTTCATGCTGCGCAACGGCATGGGTCCCATCGGAATTGGCGCCTGGCTGGGTACCATCATGTTGTTTAACGTATGGATCCTGATCTGGCCGAATCAGAAGAAGATCCTGGGCATGAAGCCGGCGACCGACAATGAGAAAAGCAAGGCGCGCCGGGTGGCCTTTCTGGTATCGCGCACCAATACGATGCTGTCGATCCCCATGCTGTTCTTCATGGCCACGGGGATGTCTCATTCGGCACTTTTCAGCCTATAATCAAGGCGCTGCATGACAAGCACGGCGGTTTAGGCCGCCGTTTTCTATTTCGCTGTTTCCATATCCATACAGCAATTATTTCAGGACAGCCTGATTGAGGACTGCCATGACAACACATTTGATGAATACCTATGCACGCCAGCCGGTCGCGTTCGTGCGCGGCGAGGGCGCTTATCTGTGGGACGAATCCGGCAAGCGTTATCTGGATGCGGTCGCGGGCGTAGCGGTGAACGGACTGGGCCATGCCCACCCCAGGCTGGTGAAAGCCATCAGCGAGCAGGCTGCGACCCTGATCCACACCTCCAACCTGTATCGCATACCGAAGCAGGAAGAACTGGCCGACCGGCTATGCGCGCTGTCGGGCATGGACAAGGCCTTTTTCTGCAATTCGGGCTGCGAAGCCAACGAGGCGGCGATCAAGCTGGCACGCCTGTATGGCCACGGCAAGGGCATTGAAGTGCCGACCATCATCGTGATGGAAAAGTCATTTCATGGCCGTACCATGGCAACCTTGACTGCGTCCGGTAATCGCAAGATCCAGGCAGGGTTCGAGCCGCTGCTGTCGGGTTTCGCACGGGTGCCGTTCAACGATATCGAAGCGATTCGCCAGGTGGCGGAGCACAACAAGAGCGTGGTTGCGGTGCTGGTCGAAGTGGTGCAGGGTGAAGGTGGGATCAATGTGCTGGCAGCGGAATTCCTTGCCGAATTGCGGCAGATCTGTGATGCCCATGGCTGGCTGCTGATGCTGGATGAAGTGCAGACCGGCATCGGCCGCACTGGCACCTGGTTCGGCTTCCAGCATTCCGGCATCGTGCCGGACGTGATCGCCCTGGCCAAGGGCCTGGGTTCGGGCATGCCGATCGGCGCGTGCCTGGCGCGCGGTGAAGCGGCCGAGGTGTTCAAGCCGGGCAGCCATGGTTCGACCTTCGGCGGCAATCCGCTGGCATGTGCGGTTGCCCTGGCAACGCTGGCGGCCATTGAAGAAGACCAGCTGCTGGAAAATGTGCGCGTGCGCGGCGAGGCGATTCGCAATGGCTTGCGGCAGGCGCTGGCCAATCTGCCGGGTGTGGTGGATATTCGTGGTGAAGGCATGATGATCGGTATAGAACTTGATCGTCCGTGTGCCGAACTGGTCGGCGTGGCGCGTGATGCCGGGGTGCTGATCAATGTCACCGCCGACAAGGTGATTCGCCTGGTGCCGCCGCTGATTTACGGCGATGCCGAAGTCAATGTGCTGGTCGCAGCCGTGTCCGGCGTGGTCAAGAACTATCTGCAGCAGGCTGCATGATGCTGAGACATTTTCTGCAATTCAAGGATCTGTCGCGCGACGAACTGCTGTATCTGTTCGAGCGGTCCCGCGTCATCAAATCGCGTTTCAAGCGTTATCAGCCGTACCACCCGCTGACCGACCGCACGCTGGCAATGATTTTCGAGAAAAGCTCGACCCGCACCCGCCTCTCGTTCGAGGCAGGCATGCACCAGTTGGGCGGCTCGGCGATTTATCTCAACACGCGCGATACCCAGCTGGGACGCGGCGAACCGGTGGAAGATGCGGGTGAGGTGATCTCGCGCATGGTCGACATCGTGATGATCCGCACCTTCGAGCAGGAGATCATCGAACGCTTTGCCGCGCATTCGCGCGTGCCGGTGATCAACGGTCTCACCAACGAATATCATCCGTGCCAGATTCTGGCCGACATCTTCACCTTCATCGAGCATCACGGTTCGATCCAGGGCAAGACGGTGTCGTGGATCGGCGATTCCAACAACATGTGCAACACCTGGCTGCAGGCAGCCGAGGTGCTCGATTTCAATGTGCATGTGTCGACCCCGCCGGGTTATGAAGTCGAACCTGAACGCGCAGGCCTGTATGGCACCGACCATTTCGAAAGCTTTGCCGACCCGATGGATGCCTGCCGCGGCGCCGATCTGGTGACAACCGATGTGTGGACCAGCATGGGCTGGGAAGCCGAGAACGACGAACGTCTGAAAGACTTTGCCGACTGGCAGGTCGATGCCGAGATGATGGGAGTGGCGAAGTCCGATGCCGTCTTCATGCATTGTCTGCCTGCGCATCGTGGCGAGGAAGTCACGGCCGATGTCATCGACGGCCCGCAGTCGGTGGTATGGGACGAAGCCGAGAACCGTCTGCATGTGCAAAAAGCCCTGATGGAATTCCTGCTGCTCGGCAAAGTGGAAAGCTGAACATGAATATCGCGTACTTCAAGGACATGGATTCGCTCTACGTTGAAATCAGCCCCGAAAGCCCGTCGCATTCATGGGAAGCGCATGCGGGTATCGTGCTGAACCTGTCCGAAGACGGCCGTGTGGTCGGCATCGAAATCGAGAAAGCCAACCAGGCCACCAATCTCGATATCCTGAAAATCGGCGGCTTCCCCGGACAGGTTGAAGTCATCGACACCAACACTTCTGGAACAACTCACTGAAACACACACCATGAGCAAAATTAAAAAAGTTGTACTGGCCTATTCCGGCGGCCTCGACACCTCGGTCATCCTGAAATGGCTGCAGGACACCTACCAATGCGAGGTGGTGACCTTCACCGCCGACCTGGGGCAGGGTGAAGAACTGGAACCCGCGCGCGCCAAGGCATTGCAGTTCGGCATCAAGCCGGAGCAGATCTACATCGACGATCTGCGCGAGGAATTCGTGCGTGATTTCGTTTTTCCGATGTTCCGCGCCAACACCATTTATGAAGGCGAATACCTGCTCGGCACCTCGATCGCGCGGCCGCTGATCGCCAAGCGCCTGATCGAGATCGTCAACGAAACCGGTGCCGACGCGATTTGCCACGGCGCCACCGGCAAGGGCAACGACCAGGTGCGTTTCGAGCTCGGCGCGTATGCGCTGAA
This sequence comes from Thiobacillus sp., assembly GCA_019911765.1. GTDB lineage: Bacteria > Pseudomonadota > Gammaproteobacteria > Burkholderiales > Thiobacillaceae > Thiobacillus. The sequence continues at coordinate 1,026 of JAIOJU010000287.1, read as the reverse complement.
GCCCGGCATCAAGGTGATCGCCCCCTGGCGCGAGTGGGATCTGCTGTCGCGAGAGAAGCTGCTGAACTACGCCGAGACGCATGGCATTCCGATCGACATGAAACACCGTCAGGGCGGCTCGCCCTACAGCATGGACGCCAACCTGCTGCATATTTCCTACGAAGGCCGCCATCTGGAAGACCCGAATGCCGAGGCCGAAGAAGACATGTGGCGCTGGACCGTGTCGCCGGAAAACGCACCCGATGCAGCCGAGTACCTCACGCTGGATTATGCGCACGGCGACATCGTGGCGATCAACGGTGAAGCGCTGCGCGCGCATGAGGTGCTGGCCAAACTGAATGAACTCGGCGGCAAGCACGGCATCGGCCGTCTCGACCTGGTGGAAAACCGCTATGTCGGCATGAAGGCCCGCGGCTGCTATGAAACGCCCGGTGGCACCATCATGCTGAAGGCGCATCGCGCCATCGAGTCGATTACGCTCGATCGCGAGGCCGCGCATCTGAAGGATGAGCTGATGCCGCGTTACGCGTCCATGATCTACAACGGTTACTGGTGGAGCCCCGAGCGCGTGGCACTGCAGGCGCTGATCGACAACACGCAGCAACACGTCAACGGCACCGTGCGGTTGAAGCTCTACAAGGGCAACGTCATGGTGGTCGGGCGCGATTCGAAGACTGATTCCCTGTTCGATCCGACTGTAGCCACGTTCGAGGATGACGCCGGCGCCTACGACCAGATCGATGCCAACGGTTTCATCAAGCTCAACGCGCTGCGCCTGCGGATTGCCGCCAAGCGCAATGCCAGCTAAACATTTACAAACAGGAATGGAAGATCAATATGAGCCAGTTCGACAATGTATCGGTTGTTTCCAAGGCCAATGTGTATTTCGACGGCAAGTGCGTGTCGCATAGCATCACGCTGGCCGACGGCGTCAAGAAGTCGGTGGGGGTGATCATGCCGTCCACGCTGACGTTCAATACGGGCGCGCCGGAAATCATGGAATCCGTGGCGGGAACGTGCCGGGTG
>JAIOJU010000286.1 GCA_019911765.1 Thiobacillus sp. | reverse complement strand
GTCAGGTTCACACCAACACTATAGGTACTCGAAGGCGTCCGCTCGTCTTCCAGGAAAAAAGTGCGGCCGGTATTGGCTGTCAGCGACACGCTGGGCCAGCGCGCGGCGCGCGCACCGTCTGCTTCCGCACGCGCACGCGCGGCCGTGGCCTGCAAGGCCTGCAGATCGGGACGCTGCCGCGCTGCCTCGGCCAGCAGGTCAGTCAGCAGGGCTCCGGCTTCCGGCACGGTCGGCACCGCTGTTTCCCAGTCGAGTGAAATCGTGTCCGTCTGTGCAATGCCTGCTGCCTGTTTGAGTCCGGCCTCGGCCTTGATCCGGTCGCGCTCCGCCGCCTGGCGCGCCAGCGTTGTCTCGGCCAGCGCCGCGCGCGCGCGCAGCTGATCGGCGCGGGCAGCCAGTCCGCTTTGCAGCCTGACATTGACTGCATCGAGACTGGCTCGCAACGCGATTTCCTGCTGCGTCTGCGCGTTCACCTGCGCGCGCGCCGCCAGCACGGCGAAATAGGCAGCCTCGACTTCGGCAATGGCGTCCTGCAGGACGCGGTTGCCGTTCAGCAGGCTGGCGATGAGCTGATAACGCTGGGCATCGATGCTGGCGGCACGCGCGCCAAAGTCATACACGACATACGACAGGCCGAGGCTGGGACCATAACGATGCAGGGTGGGCACCGACGCACCGGAACTCGACAGTGAACGGCTGCGGGTGAAACTGAATTGTCCGGTCAGCGTCGGCCAGTTGTCGGCGCGTGCGGCATCGAGCCGCGCCGCTTCGGCCTGAATGCCGAGCCAGGCGGCGCGCGACTCGGGACGCTCCCGCAACGCATGCTCGGTGAGCGCAGACAGGCTGTCGAAGTGAAGGGTGCTGGCCTGCGCAGCAGCCCGCTTCGGCTGCACGGGCAGCGTATCGAGCTGCAGCCAGAAGGTGCCGGGGCGCTCCGGCAAATCAAGCGCGGCCGCATGACCCCAAAACGGCCACAGCAAGACATACAGAAGAAGGGGGGTCAGCGCGGCTCTCAAGGTGTGGAGATTCTAAACGAATCCGGGAGCACGCCGCCTTACGGCAAGCACAGCAAGATCTACCATACAGGCATTCCGTTTACCCACTATCCACCTTCGACGAGTTGATGGCAGTCCGGCTATCATCGCAACCATGAATACCGCCTGCCAATACCGCGCCCGGGAAACCAGATGCACGCTGCTGATGCGATTCGCCGTCCTGACGCTGGCCACCCTCACCTGCACAACGGTGCATGCCGGGCAGGCCCATGTCGCGGTGGCCTCCAATTTTGCGGCGCCGATGAAACAGCTGGTCACGCAGTTTGAACAGGCAAGCGGCCACACCCTTACCCTGTCAACCGGCGCCACCGGCAAGTTTTACGCGCAGATCAGGCACGGTGCGCCCTTCGATGTGCTGCTGGCCGCCGATGATGAAACGCCGGCCCGCCTGCTGCGTGTAGGGGATGCCGTCCAGAGCCAGACCTATGCCATCGGCCGGCTGGCGCTGTGGAGCGAACGCCCGGGGTTTGTCGATGGCAGCGATGCGGTGCTACGACAGAACCGTTTCCAGCGGCTGGCGATTGCCAATGCCAGACTGGCGCCTTACGGCTCGGCGGCGGTCGAGGTGCTCACCCGGCTCAAGCTGCTTGACAGCGTGCAGGGCAAGTTCGTAATTGGTGAAAACATTGCGCAGACCTATCAGTTCGTCGCCAGCGGCAATGCCGAGCTTGGTTTCGTGGCGCTGTCGCAGGTGATGCAGGACGGCAAATTGACCGGCGGATCGGTCTGGCAGGTACCCGCCGCGCTGCATGCCCCCATCCGCCAGGACGCCGCCTTGCTGAAACGCGGCGAGCACAATGCGGCCGCACGTGCACTGCTCGATTACCTCAATTCGCCACCTGCCGTGGCGATCATCCGCAGCTATGGCTACGAACGCTAAGCCATGAATCTGAGCGCAGCCGACATGTCGGCGATCACGCTCACGCTGCAACTCGCAGCCGTCACCACGCTGGTGCTGATGCTGATTGCGACGCCACTGGCCTGGTGGCTCACGCACACGCAAACCCGCTGGCGCATGGCGGTCACCGCACTGGTGGCGCTGCCGCTGGTGCTGCCGCCGACGGTGCTGGGGTTTTACCTGCTGGTGCTGCTCGGCCCCAAAGGCATGATCGGCCAGTGGATGCTGGCCATGGGACTGGACACCCTGCCCTTCACCTTTGGCGGCCTGGTGGTGGGATCGGTGGTGTTTTCGTTGCCGTTTGCGGTGCAGCCGATCACCAATGCGTTTGCTGCCATCGGCGCGCGCCCGCTCGAAGTGGCCGCCACGCTGCGCGCCTCGCTGTGGGATCGTTTCTGGAGCGTGGCGGTACCGCTGGCGCGCCCGGGCTTCATCACGGCGGCGGTGCTGGCATTTGCCCACACCGTCGGCGAGTTCGGGGTGGTGCTGATGCTGGGCGGCAACATTCCGGGCGAGACGCGGGTGCTGTCGGTGGCGATTTACGATCACGTCGAGGCGATCGAATATTCCCAGGCGCACCTCCTGTCGGCCGGGCTGGTGGTGTTCTCCTTTGTGGTGCTGCTGATGCTCGGGCGTCACAGCGCCCAGTGGCAGCGCGTGGCGACATGAACACCATCGAGGCCCGCTTCCGTTCCACCCTGGGCGACTTTGAACTCGATGCCGGATTCAGCCTGCCCGCACGCGGCGTCTCGGCCCTGTTTGGCGCATCTGGTTCGGGCAAGACCACGCTGCTGCGGCTGATTGCCGGCTTGAGCCGCGCGCCCGGTTCCTTGATCGTCAATGGCGAAGTCTGGCAGGACGACCGCCGCTTCATCCCCACCCACCGCCGCGCGCTCGGCTATGTGTTCCAGGAAGCAAGCCTGTTCCCGCACCTGAGCGTGCGCGGCAATCTGGAATACGGCTGGAAGCGGGTGCCCGCGGCCGAACGCCGTATCGCTTTCGATGACGTGGTCGACTGGCTGGGGCTGGCCGCGCTGCTGGCGAAGGCCCCGCAGCAACTCTCAGGCGGGCAGCGCCAGCGCGTCGCCATCGGCCGGGCGCTGCTGGCCAGTCCGCGCCTGCTGCTGATGGACGAGCCGCTGTCGGCACTGGATTCGGCGAGCCGTGCCGAGATCCTGCCCTGCCTGGAACAGCTGCACCGGCAGCTCGAACTGCCTATCATTTATGTGAGCCACGCACTGGACGAAGTGGCACGGCTGGCCGACACCCTGCTGCTGATCGAGGCAGGAAAGATCGTCTACCAGGGACCGCTGGTCGACGGCCTGACCCGGCTCGACTTGCCGCTGGCCCACCGCGACACCGCCAGCACGGTCATCGACACCGCCGTGGTCTCGCATGACCCCGCATTTCAGCTCACCCATGTTGCCCGCCAGGGCATCGCCTTCGAACTGCCCGGTTTGCATGGCACCCCCGGCGAGCCGCTGCGCGTGCGGGTGGCCGCGCGCGATGTCAGTCTGACGCTGTCCCCGCCAAGCCAGACCAGCATCCTCAACCTGCTGCCTGCACGCATCCTGGAAATCGCCGACGATGCACCGGGCCAGGTGCTGGTGCGCCTGGCGCTGGAAGACTGCGTGCTGCTGTCGCGTATTACCCGCAAGTCGGCGCATGCGCTGGGTTTGCAGCCCGGCATGGCCGTGGTGGCGCAGGTGAAAAGCGTGGCGGTAGCCTGAAACAGGCGGCGCTGCTCAGAACTCGGTAAACAGATAGACGATCAGCGCCAACCCCAGGCCCGCCACCGACAGGTTCGCCACGATTCCCGACCAGGTGCAGTAATGTGCAGGAATTTCGACCGGCTTCAGCGTCGCCAGCACGCGACGGTACTGCACGATGGAAAATCCGGTCACCAGCAGTGCCAGCCCGATAAAGACAACCCCAATCCAGAACGAAAAATCACGCCCGATATGGCCGGGCACTTGCCGCAGCATATGCACGAACAAGCCGAAGCGTTCAATCATGAAGCCGAAAGCCATCAGGGTGAGACCGGTCCGGTTCCACGCCAGCAGGGTACGCTCGGCAGCAAAAAAGACGCGCGGGTCATTGAGTTCGGACATCAGACGGGGTCCACTTCAGCAGGCAAATGGTCTTTCAGGGTTGCGGCAAGACGCTCGAAGGTTTCGGGAAACGGCGCACGCTTGCGCCACACCAGGCCGATCGTACGGCCGGGAACGGGCTTCCTGAACGGCCGGATTTCAACCGTTTTTCTGCTGACGCGCGGCCCGGCATCGACCGACAGCGCCGGCAACAGCGTCATCCCCAACCCCATGCCCACCATCTGGCGCAGCGTTTCCAGGCTGGTGGCGCGCACCTCCTCACGCCCCTTCGAGTTCGATCCACAGACATCCAGCGCCTGGTCACGCAGGCAGTGGCCTTCGTCGAGCAGCAGCAATTTCTCGGTCATGATATCGGGCACCTTCAGCTCCTCGCGTTTGGCCAGCGCATGGCCTGCGGGCAACGCGGCAAAAAAAGGCTCGTAGAACAGGGGTTCGACGCGCAGATTGTCGTCATCGACAGGCAGGGCCAGCAAGCCCGCATCCAGTTTGCCTTCAGCCAGATGCTCCAGAATCTGCGGCGTCATCTCCTCGCGCAGCAACATCCGCAGTCCGGGATGTTTCTTGTGCATCAGCATCAACGCATGCGGCAGATAATACGGCCCGAGCGTGGGGATGACGCCGAGCCGCAAGGTTCGCGCCATCGGGTCCTGCGCATGTTTGGCCAGGTCCTTGATCCGTTCGGACTCCTCGACGATGTTGCGTGCCGCCGCCAGAATTTCCTGTCCGATCGGCGTCGGCGTCACACGCTTGAGGCTGCGATCGAACAGCGTGACGCCGAGGAAGTCCTCCAGCTTCTTGAGCTGGGTCGATAGCGTCGACTGAGTGATGAAGCAGGCCTCGGCCGCTCGCCCGAAGTGGCCATGGTCGGCCAGCGCCACCAGATATTTAAGTTCTTGAAGAGTCACGGCGATTCGTTAGATTTTATCAATCGATTAATTCTAGACTATTCATTGGCCACCTCATCGATCATGGTCTTAAATGAAAACACTTCGCTTTGGAGTCAGCGTCTTCAGGAGACAAGCCATGTCTGATAGCAAATGTCCGTTTGTTCACAAAGCTGGAAGCGGTACGTCAAATTACCAATGGTGGCCCAACCAGCTGCACCTCGAAATCCTGCACCAGCATACCCCCGTGTCCAGCCCGATGGGCGAGGACTTCAACTACGCCGAGGAATTCAAGAGCCTCGATCTCAAGGCGGTGAAAAAGGACCTGACCGCCCTGATGACCGACTCGCAGGAATGGTGGCCGGCGGATTACGGCCACTACGGACCATTCTTCATCCGCATGGCGTGGCACAGCGCGGGCACCTACCGCACCGGCGACGGCCGCGGCGGCGCGGGCCACGGCAATCAGCGTTTCGCCCCCGTCAACAGCTGGCCCGACAACGTCAATCTCGACAAGGCGCGCCGCCTGCTGTGGCCGATCAAGCAGAAGTACGGGAAAAAAATCTCCTGGGCCGATCTCATCATTCTCGCCGGCAACGTCGCCATGGAATCGATGGGCTTCAAGACCTTCGGTTTCGCCGGCGGACGCGAAGACATCTGGGCACCAGAGATCGATGTCTACTGGGGCAATGAAGAAAAGTGGCTGGACGACAAGGCGCGCTTTGAAGGTGGACGTGACCTGGAAAACCCGCTCGCCGCGGTGCAGATGGGCCTGATCTACGTCAATCCGGAAGGCCCGGGCGGCCAACCCAATACGCTCGAATCCGGGCGTCTGGTGCGCGAGACCTTCGCGCGCATGGCGATGAACGACGAAGAGACGGTGGCGCTGACCTGCGGCGGGCACACTTTCGGCAAATGCCATGGCGCCGGTCCGGCCACGCACGTGGGGCCGGAACCCGAAGCAGCCCCAATCGAGCAGCAAGGCCTTGGCTGGAAGAGCAGCTTCAAGAGCGGCAAGGGTGGCGACCAGATCAGCAGCGGACTGGAAGGCTCATGGACGCCGACCCCGACCACGTGGGACATGAGCTATCTCGATGTGCTGTTCGGCAACGACTGGGTGAACTCCAAGAGCCCGGCGGGTGCCTGGCAGTGGACGCCGAACAAGGCGACCGACAGCAACATGGCTCCGGCCGCCGACGATGCCTCGAAAAAGGTGCCGATCATCATGACGGATGCGGACATGGCGATGCGCATGGACCCCATCTATGAGCCGATCGCACGACGCTTCCACAAGAATCCGGAAGAATTCGCCGACGCCTTCGCCCGCGCCTGGTTCAAGCTCACCCACCGCGACATGGGGCCGAAGTCGCGCTACCTCGGCCCCGAAGTGCCGGCGGAAGACCTGATCTGGCAAGACCCGATTCCCGCAGTCGATCACAAGCTGATCGACGAGAAGGACGTTGCTGCCCTCAAGGCCAAGGTGCTGGCGTCCGGATTGTCTGTGCCGGAGCTGGTCTCGACCGCCTGGGCCTCGGCGTCCACGTTCCGCGGATCCGACAAACGCGGCGGCGCGAATGGTGCGCGTATTCGCCTCGCGCCGCAGAAGGACTGGGAAGCCAACCAGCCGACGCAGCTGGCCAAGGTGCTGGCCAAGCTCGAAACCATCCAGCGTGAGTTCAACGCGGGCGGCAAGAGGGTCTCGCTGGCCGACCTGATCGTGCTGGCCGGCTGCGCCGGCGTCGAAGCCGCCGCCAAGAAAGCCGGCCATGCCGTGACGGTACCGTTCACGCCGGGCCGCATGGACGCTTCGCAGGAACAGACCGACGTGGACGCCATGGCCGTGCTCGAACCGGTCGCCGATGGCTTCCGTAACTACCAGAAGGGCAAGTACGCCGTCTCGGCCGAGGAGCTGCTGCTCGACAAGGCGCAATTGCTGACGCTCAGCGCACCCGAGATGACGGTACTGGTCGGCGGCATGCGCGCGCTGAATGCGAATTTCGGCCAGTCCCGGCATGGTGTCTTCACCCAGCAGCCGGGAGCGCTCAGCAACGACTTCTTCGTCAACCTGCTCGACATGGGTACGGAGTGGAAGCCGACGTCGAAGGACGAAGACGTATTCGAAGGGACCGACCGCAAGACCGGCGAGAAGAAGTGGACCGGCACCCGCGTCGATCTGGTCTTCGGCTCGAATTCCCAGCTGCGGGCGCTGGCTGAGGCCTATGCAACATCGGACGCGCAGGAAAAATTCGTCCACGATTTCGTGGCGGCATGGAACAAGGTGATGAATCTGGATCGCTTTGATCTCGGCTGATGAGCGTGCAAGCAAGCCGCCCGCCCCACACGGGGCGGGCATTTGAATTGATCACGTGACGATTGAGAGCCCGGAATGAAAGCCATTTTGATCAACCCCGAAAACCGGTCAATCGATCCCATCGACATCACCGGCCGCGATGACCTCGTCAGGCTCATCGGTTTCGACACCCTTGAATCCGATGCCGTTGGAACGGAGGGCGACCGTCTCTATTTCGACGAGGAATGCTTTCTGCGCGGCACGACCGGGCGTTTCCAGATCGACACGATCATTCCCGTGTCAGGCAAGGGCGTCATCGTCGGAACGGCCGGGGACGGCCACACGCTGTGCGATGCGATGACGGACATCGAGGCGCTGCGTAGCCGCATCAAATATCTATAAGCAGATATATATAAGCAGATCGCGCGCAAAACCTGCCCAGAGATGGCGCAACGAATCGCCGCTAGCGCAGCACCTCAACGGGCTGCATGGGACGCCCGGATGCTGCGGGTGTAGCCGGCACCTCCTCTTTCAGCGCCAGGGCATAAATTCGCTGCAGGTCTTCCTCGCTGACGTCGACGAAGGTGTCGATCTGCGACAGCGCATAGACCAGGCTGCTGTGCGGAATCATGCTCTTTTCGGCCGTATCGGAAACCTGAACCGACCGACGACGATGCCATGACTGCGGATAACGCCGCCAGGCAAACGGGTAGTTGAACGTCACGGCCACTGTCAGCAGGATGACGACATCGATCAACACCGGATTGAATGCATAGCCATATCCCAGTGCATGCACGGCATCGCCTCCCAGCACGGCATACAGCGCCGTCGCCCCGCCGGGCGGATGCAGGCAGCGCAAGCTGTACATGGCAGCGATCGACAGCGCCACTGCCAGCGATGCGGCCAGCATCGGGTCGGCGCCCAGCCAGCGCGCACAGGTGACCCCGATCAGCGCCGATACAATATTGCCGCCGAACACCGGCCACGGCTGCGACAGTGCGCCATGCGGCGCTGCAAACAGCAACACCGCTGCAGATCCCATCGAGGCGACAGCCAGCAAACCGCCGTTCTTGCCCAGCCAGATTTCACCCACCCACATCACCGCCAGGATGCCCAGCAGGGCGCCAAGGGCTGACACCCAGTGTTCACGCTCGGAGACCGAATAAGCCAGTTTGCGTACCATTTCGTGGACCAGTTGGTTGAATGGGAATGCGCCGTAAAGTGCACCGGGATGCCGACCCGCTTATGCGGCATCGGCATGGAAAGGGATCAAACCCCTCCTGAGACAGAGGGCGTACCCTCAGCCCGTGCTCCAGGCACGGGGGCGACGCATGCCGGCAATCTTGCAGGCCTGCTTGACGTAGCCATAGGGAAACAGCACGAACAGTTTCTTTTGCGCCTCCCGGCCCATCCGTTCGGCCAGATGCTTGATGACGAAGCGGGCATCGGCCGCGACCTGGTTTTCCTCGTAGAAATCGCGCATGAAATGCAGGACATCCCAATGGTCGTCATTCAGCTCAATGTTTTCGTCCCGGGCCAGGGCGCGGGCGACGTCCTCGTTCCAGTCGGCGGGATCAACCAGATAACCCTCGCCGTCACGCTCGGGCATCAAGGTTGCAAAGTCGGTTGCTTGTTCCATGACGGGCTCCTCAGAATTTCGATGAGCCTAGTTTAGGGATCTCTTATATATTGATCCAACGATAAATTTTGGTATCTAATATCGAAAAACCCGATAGATAGCCGACGAGAATCTAGCCATGGACACCGAACTCGCCCGCACCTTCCTGATGGTGGCCGCCACCGGCAACTTCGTTGCCGCCGCCAGTCGCCTGCATGTGACGCAATCGACGGTAAGCGCACGCATCAACACGCTGGAAACCTCGCTTGGCGCACGCCTGTTCCAGCGCGGACGCAATGGCGCGGAACTGACGCCATCCGGCAAACGTTTCCTGCGCCACGCCAAGAACCTGGTCCGTACCGTCGAGCAGGCGCACCACGATGTCGGCCTGCCGCAAGGGTTTCGCGATGTACTGACGCTGAGCGGACGCACCGCATTGTGGGAAAGATTCCTGCCGCACTGGGTGGCCTGGATGCGCGAGGCGGCGCCTGACGTGTCGCTGCGTCTGGATATCGGCTTCGAGCCCGACATCATGCAGGGCCTGATCGAAGGCGCGGTGGACATCGGCGTGATGTATACGCCCACGTCGCGCCCCGGGCTGACAGTGGAACCGCTGTTCGACGAAACCCTGCTGCTGGTGACCAGCGACCTCAAGCGCGGCTGGCCGGACGAGGGCTACATTCACATCGACTGGGGGCCGGAGTTCAATGCCCGGTTCAGCGAACATCACGCCGAAACGGGACCGCCCGCGCTGATTGCGAACATCGGCTGGCTGGGCGTGCAACAACTGCTGACCTACGGTGGCAGCGGCTATTTTCCGCAACGCCTGGTGCGGCACTATATCCAGGCTGGAAAGTTGTGGCGCGTGCCGGACACGCCGCAATTCAAGCTGCCTGCCTACATGGTGTACCCGCGCGACAGCGACAATGCCACGTTGAAACAGGCCATCGGCGGCCTGCGGCAACTGGCACGTGAGGAACAAGCCCGTGGCGAGTAATCAGTGCGGCTTTTGTGCGACCAGATCGATCAGCGCCGACATGCCATGGTGGTGGCTGCCCTCGCTGATGAAGGACTCGTGTTCGTGCAGATGGCCGATCTTCCAGTCGCCAAACCATTCACGCAACAACCCGGCGGTGTACATGTTGGCGACATTGCCCGGGCCGCCGGTTGCGAACTCGACCTGTTTCGGCGTGTAGCCCTGCAGGATCAACAGGCCGCCGGGTTTCAGCGCGCGCCGAATGCCGGCAATGATGCGGTCGCGCTCAGGCGGCGGCGCGAACTGGATGAAGATGGCGACAATGAGGTCGTAGGCATTTTCCGGCCAGTCCCACGCCAGCACATCGAGTTGCTCGAAGTTCAATGACACACTGCGCCCGGCCGCCAGCTTGCGGGCTTTTGCCAGCGCCACCGGCGACACATCGACCGCATGCACCTGCACGCCCCGCTCGGCCAGCCACACGCCGTTGCGGCCTTCGCCATCGGCGATGGCCAGCGCATGCATGCCCGGACGAATCAGCCCGGCCTGGCTGGCCAGAAACACATTCGGCGCAGTGCCGAAAATGTAGTCATCCGTGGCGTAACGCTCGTCCCAGAATGGGCTGCTCATGCCTATTTGGCGTGGGTGGCCAGCAGTTTTTCCAGTTGTGCCGCAGGCACCATGCCGGGGACGCGCTGGCCATCGGAAAAGATCAGCGTGGGAGTGCCGGATATCTTGAGCTTGCCACCCAGCGCAATGGTGGCCTCGACCGGGTTGGCGCACTTGCCATCATTGTTTGGCACCTTGCCGCCCGTGATGTACTCATCCCACGCCTTGTTGCGGTCGGATGCGCACCAGATCTGTTTCGACATCTGAACGGCCTTGGGGTGCAGCCCTTCGATGGGGTAAAGGAAGGTGTAGACAGTGATGTTGTCGACCTTGGCCAGCTCGGCTTCAAACCTGCGGCAATACGGGCAGTCCACGTCGGAGAACACCACCAACTTGCGCGACCCATTGCCCTTGACGGTCTTGAGCGCATTAGCCAGCGGCAGCGAATCCCATTTCACTGCCTGCAATTGGTTCAGCCGTGCCTGGGTCAGGTTGCTGCGATTTTTCAGGTCGATCACATCGCCGGCAAACACGTATTGCGCCTTGGCATCGGCATACACCAGTTGTCCATCCATGTAGACCTCGTACAAGCCGCTGTAGGCGGTTTTCTTGATCGAGTGAATCTGTGCACCCGGAAACTGTTTGGTCAACGCATCGCGAATCACCGATTCACTGGCTTGTGCGCATGCGGAAAACATCAGGAGGGAGGCCAGCGCCAGGGGGGTGAATTTCATTCAAAACTCCAGGTGAATATAAAAAATCAGGACATCAAAAATCAGGACATCGCTTCGCGAACCAGCGCCGCTTTCAACGGCGGCAACCGGTTCACCCAACGCATCCCGGAATTGCGCAGCCATGCGGCCTGCTCGTCCGCAAACAGATGATGCAGGCCGTGTGTGACAGCCTGCATACGCTGCACCGGCTCGGCACGCTGGCGGGCATAGGCGTTCAATACGCGCACATCGCCACAGCGGCTGCGGCGATGGTGCCGGGCCAAAGGATCAACCAGTGCTTCGGCATCGCCAAAACCCAGGTTCACGCCCTGCCCTGCCAGCGGATGCACACCGTGTGCCGCATCGCCGATCAACGCCACGCCCGGGGCCACAACCGATTCCACCCGGATCAATCGCAGCGGAAAGGCTGCTGCAGGTGTCAGCAGTTTCAGCTCACCCAGTTTGTCGTGGCCTGCGGCGCGTACGGTTTCAGCCAGTGTTGCTGCATCCAGCGCGACCAGTTCATCCGCATGGTGCGACTGGGTGGACCAGACCATCGACAGACGGTTCCCCCCAACAGCAGGATTTCGCTGACCGGCAAGCGGCAGCCAGGCCAGAATGTCGCTGTCGAAGAACCACTGGAATGCGGTACCGCGATGCGGGCGCTCACATTCGAAATTCGCCACCACACCGCTCTGGCCGTAGGGCGTCAGCGTCGAGCCGAGGCCTGCCCATTCGCGAACCCGCGACGCCGCGCCATCCGCGCCGACAATCAATTCGGCTTCCAGCGTGTCGCCACCGGACAGCTTCACGCTCGAAAACGGCTCGGCCCATTCGATGGATTCGATTGCAGCCGGACAATACACGCTCACGTTACCGTCTGCCTGCAGGGCCTGCCACAGGGCATGCTGCAGCCGTCCACTTTCGACGATGGCGGCCAGATGCGACACGCCCGATTCATAGGCATCGAGCCGCACCGCGCCGCCGGCATCGCCCGCCACATCCATGCGGTAAACGGGTTGAATCCGTCCGGAATCCATGAGTGGCCAGGCGCCCAGACGCTCCAGAAAACGCTGGCTGGCAGGGCTGATGGCGTAGATGCGGGTATCCCAGACGTCATCCGGCACCCGCCCCACAAGGGGAGTCCGACTTGCTATGGGCTGAAGCCCATGCAAGCTCGTATCAGGCGGCTGGCGCTCGACCAGCGCCACCTGCAGCCCCTGACGGCCGAGCGCCAGCGCCGCCGCCGCGCCCACCAGCCCAGCGCCGACGATGATGACTTGATAACGTGCGCTGCTCATCCGCGCGCTCCGAACATCATGCGCCGCGCGACGAAGGTTTTCAGTGGAGGGAACACTTCGAGCGCCAGCAGACCCAGTCCGCGCGCATGACGCAGCGGGGAAATGTCATTGGAAAACATACGCAGCAAAAACTCAGTGAAACCGACACCACCCAGCACGTCGATCTTTCGGCCGCGCGCATAGGCACGCAGCATGGCGGCGCTGCCGATCTCGTCGGCCGCTGTGTCGCCACACAAAGTCGCCAGTTCCCAGGCATCGCGCAGGCCGATGTTGAACCCCTGCCCCGCCACGGGGTGCAAGGTCTGCGCCGCATTGCCGATGCGCACCACGCGGTCGGCTGCCTCGCTGCCGACATAGGCCAGCCTGAGTGGAAAAGTCTTGCGTGGGCTGGCCGCAGTAAAGCGCCCTTGCCGTCCGCCGAAGTGTTGATACAACGCCGTCAGAAACGCATCATCCGACAGTGTGGCGATGCGTTCGGCATCCGCATTGCTGGCAGTCCACACTAACGCATAGTGGTCGCCTTTCGGCAGGAGTGCCGCCGGACCTTCCGGCGTAAAACGCTCGTAGGCCTGATTCGCGTGCGGCAGTTCGGTCTGCACTTCGCACACCACCGCCATCTGCGCGTAGTCGCGTGAAATTTTCGGCTCCGGCGCGGATTCCCCGCGACCGCCGTCGGCCACCACCACCAGCGGCGCCGTCAAGCTGTGTCCGGTCGCTGTTTGCAGCGTGGCGCCACCTGCATCGGACTCGATGCGTTCCACCGCCACGCCATACTCGACCGCGATCCCCGCATCGGCCAGCGCCTGCTTTAATGCCATAGTCAACGTGGCGTAGGGCAGCACATACCCCAGCGCCGGCACCTTGACCTCGTCAGCCGACAGGCGCGCCACGCCCAGTGCACCGCGTTGTGAAACATGAATACGGGTGATGGGCGTCACGCCCTCGAGGAGATTCCACACGCCCAGGCGCTCGAGGATCAGGCGCGAGCCGTGCGACAGGGCCAGGATACGCGTATCGGCGCGTGCATCGGCCGGCTGCGCCTCCAGCACCTGCGCCACGATGCCCTGCTGCTGCAGGGCCAGCGCGCACACCGCGCCCACCGGGCCGGCGCCGACGATCAGAACGCTATTCCGCGACGTCACCCTTGCATCCATTCCTCGATCTCGGCGACCGATTTGGGAGGAGAGGTCAGCACTTCGCAGCCGGATTCGGTCACCGCCACATCGTCCTCGATGCGGATGCCGATGTTCCACAGTGCTTCCGGCACATCGTCCGCCGGGCGGATATACAGGCCGGGTTCGACCGTCAGCGTCATGCCCGCCTGCAGCGGCCGCCACGCGCCGTTGAGCTTGTATTCGCCGGCATCGTGCACATCGAGCCCCAGCCAGTGCCCCGTTTTGTGCATGTAAAAACGATTGTAGGCGCTGGACTCGATCAGGCCGTCCACACTGCCCTCGAGCAACTTCAGGTCGACCATGCCCTGCGTCAGCACCCGCACCGCTGCGTCATGCGGCGCATTCCAGGTGCTGCCCGGGCGCACCTCGCCGATGGCGGCAATCTGTGCTGCCAGCACCAGTTCGTAGACATCCTTCTGCGCCGCCGAGAAGCGGCCGTTGACCGGAAAGGTGCGGGTGATGTCGGCCGCATAACTGCCGAATTCGGCCGCAGCGTCGATCAGCAGCAGATCGCCATCGCGCAGCGGCTTGTTGTTGAAGACGTAGTGCAATACGCAGGCGTTGGCGCCACTGGCGACAATGGAGTTATAGGCCGGGGCCTCGGCGCCGCCGCGACGGAAAGCGGACAGCAGTTCCGCCTCGACCTCGTATTCGTGACCGCCGGGCCGCGTAACGCGCATGGCGGCACGATGCGCACCGGTCGAAATCTCGGCGGCGCGGCGCATCAGTGACAGTTCGTGGGCATCCTTGATCAGCCGCATTTCGTCGAGCGCATGGCGCACGTCGACGATCTCGCCCGGCGCCATCACGCCCTGCCGCGACTTGGCACGCACGGCATTGAGCCAGCCGATCACGCGCGCATCCCACGCCGGATCCTGCCCCACCGCATAAGCGAGGCGCTCGCGATTGCTCATCAGGTCGGGCAATCGGGCATCCAGTTCCGTGATCGAATAGGCCGCGTCGAAACCGAAATCTTTCCGTGCCGCCTCCGGACCGTGGCGAAAGCCGTCCCAGATCTCGCGTGTCTCGTCCTTGTCGCGGCAGAACAGGATGGACTCGGGCTTGTCGCCGCCGACCACAACCACCACCGCCTCGGGCTCGTTAAACCCCGTCAGCCAGTAGAAATAGCTGTCGTGCCGATACGGGTAATGGCTGTCGCGGTTGCGCGGCACCTCCGGCGCCGTGGCGACGATGGCGATGCCGTCGCCCAGAGTCGCGGCAAGACGGATGCGGCGTTGAATATGGTTCTGTGCATCAAACATGGTTGCGTAAGCTTTCATCAAGTTGCTGCAGGCGCTCCGGCGTACCGACATCGACCCAGCGCCCGCCATGGTGTTCGCCGCTGGCCCGCCCGGCATCGATCGCCTGACGCAGCAAGGGCGCAAGCGGCGCCTTCACCCCCGCTTCAGTCTGCGCGAACAGCGCACGGTGATACACGCCGATGCCGGAGAAGGTGAGCCGGGAGTCGGGTCCGCAAGGGATACCGTCCTTGGCACCTGCGGTGCCAAGGACATAAGTCGAGAGTCGAGAGGGGACCACTCGGCCAGCATCGAGCACGAAGTCGCCCTGCGGATGCTGGGGCGGATTGTCGACCAGCACCAGATGCGCCTGATCGTGCCCCGCCGCCAGCCGCGCCATCGGCTCGGCCAGGCGATTGAAATCAAACTCGGTATAGATATCGCCATTCACCACCGGGAACACCTCGCTGTCGATCAAGGGCAGCGCAGTCGCAATCCCCCCCGCCGTTTCCAGCGCAATACCTTCGCGCGAATACACAATCGACACCCCCAGCGCGTCACCGTTCCCCAGCGCGTCCTCGATCTGCTGACCGAGATGCGCATGGTTGATCACGATGCGGTTAAAACCCGCCGCACGCAGGCGTTCGATATGCCACACGATCAGCGGCTTGCCGCCCACCTGCAGCAAAGGCTTGGGCGTGTGATCGGTGAGTGGGCGCATGCGCTCGCCGCGGCCGGCGGCGAGGATCATTGCGGTTTGGTGTTGTACGGTATTCAAAACAAGCGACTCATTACGGCTTACCAGCCTTCCACAAAATTAGTAATGCTGTGTCAAAGGTGGGTTAAATGGATAGTACGGCGATGAAAACCAAGGATAAGGCGGGTGTCCATCCCGGCCAGAATATTGCGCCATTTCAATTTCAGTAAGGCGTTTTGCTGTCAGCTTTCTTGAGTGCTTAACACCATTAACGCTGAATTCGATTACGACATCTATATAAGTTCCATAGTTTGAAATTGGCACCCGTCCAACCACCAGTTGAGTATGGGAACGAGACTTCAACTGGATTTGTATCGGAAGTTCTAAAGTCACCCCTGAACGTGGAGAGGATGATGTGATACCTGTAACGTGAACCACCTTGTCATTGGTATCAAGATTGACGAAATAGAGCGTTACAAGGCCAGAAGCCTCGACATCACCCGGCCCCAGCAAACCAAGTGCTTGTTGAGCTTGGTGAACAACAGGAATGACCTTTTTCTCGTGATCAACCCAGACCTCTAACCCAAGCTTTCCTTCCTCAACCCATTCTGAGGCATTGTAGAACTTGGTATAAACGCGTTTCTCATATACCCCTGTCTTGCTATCATATTTTTCGACAACCAATCCTGTTGATGAACATGAAGCAACCAAAAACCCCAGGGTTGCCAGTAAAATCTTCTGCACGTATTTCATATGGCTATGGCCCCTTTCGTGGTCAACGAGCGTAATGCGCCAAACGTAAAGCCAAAATAGTAATCGCAAATCCCCAGTCACCACCGCCCTGGTTTTGACTTCCCCCCCTCTCAGCCCCGCCGAAAACCGAGTCTGTCGGGTGGATCAGCGGCAAAGGTGTTTGAGCCCTAAAGGACTCCGATCCACTACGCGCTAAAGCGCGTGTGGAGTCGTATGCCCCGCTCACAAAAATCAAATTAAAACAGCAAAAGCGGGGCGAGTTCTTTGCCGCCCATCCGGCTGGTTCGGCTCTGCATAGCCAATCGACTAAGCCGCTAAAGCGGCAAGTCGCTGGTTAGTTTTCGGTGTTTCGGGGATGAGCGGGGTCGCTTTTTCTTGGGTTACTTTCTTTTGGCGAGACAAAAGAAAGTGACTTGCTGCCGGCAACCCCCGGCCAACAAACCTCAAGCCAGCAAACAACTCCACTTCAGCGAACGGGCCCTTCGACGGGCTCAGGGCGAACGGTGGAGAGGGTGGCGCAACCCAAAGGCATGCCCTTCAAAACGTTTACCCCACCTGCAACGACCGATCCTCCAACGCCTCCAGCAAATAAAACAACGGCTTCAGCTCAATATACCGCTCACACACCTTCCTCAAATACCCCATCACCAGCGGCATATCCTTCAGATAGCCATCCTTGCCATCGCGGTGATATAGCCGCGCAAAAATGCCCAGCACCTTGATGTGCCGCTGCGCGCCCATCCATTCGAAATCACGCCAGAAGTCGCCGAAGTCCGGGGCCACTGGCAGCCCGGCGGCACGCGCCTTTTCCCAGTAGCGGATCACCCAGTCGAGCTGATGCTCCTCGTCCCACTGGATATAGGCATCGCGGTAGATCGAGGCGAGGTCGTAGGTGATCGGGCCGTAGACGGCGTCCTGGAAATCGAGAATGCCGGGGTTGGGGTCGGACACCATCAGGTTGCGCGAATGCCAGTCGCGATGCACGTAGACCTGCGGCTGCGCCAGATTGTTGAGCAGAATCTGCTCGAACACGGTGTTGAGCGTAGCGGTCTGTTCATCGCTCAGGCTCACGCCCAGGTGCTTGCCGACGTACCACTCGGGAAACAGCATCAGTTCGTGGGTGAGCAGGGCGCGGTCGTATTCGGGCAGCACGCCGGGACGGCTGGCCTGCTGGATGCGGATCAGCGCGTCGTTCGCGGCCAGATAGAGCTCACGCGCCACGGCCAGATTGGGAGGCGCCGGATAGGGGCTGTCCAGCCGGGGTTCGGACGGATTGAGCGCAGCCTGGTTCAGTGCGGCAAGGTAGGTGGTGTCGCCCAGATCGGTCAGCAGCAGGAAGCCCTGTTCCAGGTCGTGCGCCAGGACCTGCGGCACATGCACGCCCGCATCGGCAAACAACCGGGCAACGGCAATAAACGGCCTGCAATCCTCATGCGCCGGGGGGGCGTCCATCACGATATAATCGCGGCCTTTGGCAGTGACACGAAAATAACGGCGAAAGCTGGCGTCCGCCGACGCCGGGGCGATGTCCAGTGCATCCACCTCCAGTTGTCGGGCGGCCCAATCCTGTAATGCTTGAAGTCGATCCACTGCCTGCTGCTCCGAATCACGCTGTATTGAATGAACTTAACCTAGCCCCGGATTTTACATCGCTTGTCGACCCTGCCTGGTATTACGCTTGTTGTGTTGTTGCTGACTGCCAGTATGGCGGCAGCGGACGGGCTCGCCCTGAAAAAGGATGTCGAGCTGATTGGCTCGGCGGCGGTTGGCAAGACCGGGCCGCTGTTTCTGACCGCGGATCGCATCGAATCGACTGCGCCCAACGTCCTCGAAGCCAGCGGCCAGGTGGAGGCCCGTCAGGCCGGGCGCGTTTTCTCGGCCAACTGGCTGCGCTATGACACCACGCTGAATCAGGTGCAGGCCCGCGGCCAGGTGCAACTGGAGCAATCTTCACTGCTGGTGCAGGGCGACTCGCTCAAGCTCAACCTCGATGACTACAGCGGCGAACTTACGCAGCCGGTATACCAGTTAACCACCCGCAAGGAACTGGCCACCCAGCAAGGGCGCGGCGACGCAGACCGCATCGATTTCATCGACGAGGAACGCTTCAAGCTGCAGAACGCCACCTACACCACGTGTCCGGTGGACAACGACGACTGGTTCCTCAAGGTGGGCAGTCTCGATATCGACAAGACACGCAATGTCGGCACGGCGCGCAATGCCTCCCTGCAGTTCCTCGGCGTGCCGATCCTGTATACGCCGTGGATGGACTTTGCGCTCAACGACGAACGCAAGACCGGCATGCTGGCGCCGACCATCGGCACCACCGAGCGCAGCGGCTTCGACATGCTGGTGCCGTATTACCTCAATCTGGCGCCCAATTACGATGCCACGCTGTATCCGCGCCTGCTGTCGAAACGCGGCGTGCAACTGGGCGGGGAATTCCGCTATTTGCTGCCTGAGGCGCGCGGCGAGAACCGGCTTGAATACCTGCCCAACGATAGCGAGGCCAACCGCTCGCGCTGGAGCATGGTGCTCAAAAACGGGTACCGCATAAACGAAAGCACCCAGACCGGAATGGACCTCAACCGGGTTTCCGACAACGACTACTTTCGCGATCTCTCCAATCTCATTTCGATCACTTCGGTCAGCCACCTCAACCGTGAAGCCTGGCTGACCACCCAGCATGCCAACTGGAATGCCGAACTGCGCGCACAAAGCTTCCAGACGCTGCAGGACTCCACCGCTGTCACGCCACTCGTCGAGCCCTATGCCCGGCTGCCACACGCCCGGCTGGGAATGAAACAGACCTTTGACAACGGTCTCGCATTCAATCTGGAAACCGAAGCCACCCGCTTCGCCCACCGCACCCTGACCGAGGGCACACGGGTGCTGGCCTACCCCACGCTGCGCCTGCCGCTCACCAACGACTTCGGCTTCTTTACCCCGCAAATCGGCTGGCACAGCAGCTACTACGCGCTGGACAACAGCGTGACCAGGCAACACATCAGCCGCAACCTGCCCATCCTCAGCCTCGACAGTGGCGTCACCTTTGATCGCCCGTTCCAGTTTGCCGGGGCCAGTTACGAACAGACCCTGGAGCCACGCGCCTACTACGTCTATGCGCCGCACCGCGACCAGAGCGATATCCCGGTGTTTGACAGCGCCATGCTGGATTTCAGCTACGCGCAAATGTTTACCGAGAACCAGTTTGTCGGCGGCGATCGCATCAACGATGCCAACCAGCTGACGCTTGCGGTCACCAGCCGTTTCACCGAGGAGGAAAGTGGACTGGAGCGCCTGCAGGTCACCCTCGGCCAGCGCTACTATTTCAGCTCACAACAGGTCACCCTGCCGGGCATTGCGCCCCGCACCAGCAATGCCACCGACCTGCTCGCCACCGTCAGCGGACAAATCACCCGCGACTGGCGCATCAAAACAGCCTGGCAGTTCGACACCCAGAATGGCACCACCATCCGCCAGAACCTGGGCGCCTCCTACCGGCCAGGACCAGGGCGCACGGTGAACTTTGGCTACCGTTTTATTGACCAAACCACCGAGCAGGTCGACCTGTCGGCGCAGTGGCCGCTGGGCAACCGCTGGTATGGCATGTTCCGCTACAACTATTCGTTCCAGGACAACAAGCTGGTCGAAGGCCTGGCGGGGCTTGAATACAATGGCGGGTGCTGGGCCATACGCAGCGTCATACAACGCCTGGCCACCAAGGAAAACCAGTCCACCGATGCCCTGTTTTTCCAACTGGAGTTGAACGGCATGGGGCGCCTGGGCGCCAACCCGCTCGACGTTTTGAAACAAAGTGTTCCCGGATACCGACCAAGCAATGAAATACTTCAAACGCCCTGAATGGCTCCGCCCGCACTGGATGCTGGCGCTGGTGATGCTCGCTGGATCGGCTGCGTTTCCCGCCCATGCCGCCACCACACCACTCGACCACATCGTCGCAGTCGTCAACGACGAGGTCATCACCCGGCAGGAGCTGACCAGACGCTACAACGATATTGTCCAAAGCCTGTCGCGACAGAACACCCCATTGCCGCCACGCGAGGTGCTGGAGAAACAATTGCTCGAGCGCATGGTGACCGAACTCTGTCTGCAGCAACATGCCCGCAATACTGGCGTGCGGGTCGACCCGACCCAGGTCGAGCGCGCACTGCAGCGTATCGCCGCGCAAAACAAGCTCGACATCGCCGGGCTGCAAGCCGCCATGGAGCAGAACGGCCAGAGCATCGACACCATGCGCACCACCATCCGCAATGAAATCCTGATTGCCCGCGCACGCGAACGCGACGTGGACAACCGTATTTCGGTCAACGATTCCGAAATCGAAGGCTATCTGCAAACCCTGGTGCAACAGGGTGTCGAAACGGAATACAACTTCGCGCACATTCTGGTCACCCTGCCGGAGAACGCTTCACCCGAGCAAATCCAGGCACGCCATGCCCGCGCCGAGGATGTCCTCAACCAGCTCAGGAACGGGGCGGATTTTGCCCAGATGTCCGCCAGTTATTCCGATGCCTCCAACGCGCTGCAAGGCGGTGCCTTCGGCTGGCGCGCCAGCGGCAAGCTGCCCGAGATGTTTGTCGAAGCGCTCAAGCCGCTGCAGCCCGGCCAGATCAGCCCGCTGCTCAAAAGCAGCAATGGCTTCCACATTCTCAAGCTCAACGACAAGCGCGGACTCGATGCCACGCTCAACGTCACGCAAACGCACGCACGCCACATCCTCATCAAGACCAACGAACTGACCTCGGAATCGGATGCCCGCAACCGCCTGCTGCAGCTCAAGGAGCGCATCGACAATGGCGTGAAATTCGATGAACTGGCGCGCCTGCATTCCGACGATGCCAGCGCGGCCAAAGGCGGCGATCTGGGCTGGATCAACCCCGGCGACACCGTGCCCGACTTTGAAAAGGCAATGGATGCACTGAAGCCGGGCGAAGTCAGCGCCCCCATTCAATCGCCGTTTGGCTGGCATCTGATCCAGGTACTGGAGCGTCGCGACCAGGATGTCACGCAGGAGCGTCAGAAGCTGCTGGCACGCCAGGCGATTCGCGAGCGCAAGGCCGAAGAAGCCTTCCAGGACTGGGTACGACAGATTCGTGACTCGGCCTATGTTGAACTGCGGCCGATCGATTGACCGAGACACACCCCGGGGTGAATGAAGCCGCCAAGCTGCCCGTCCTGGCCCTCACTGCGGGTGAGCCGGCCGGGGTCGGCCCTGATCTCTGCATTGCGCTGTCGCATCAGGAACTGCCCTGCCGTCTTTCGGTACTGGGCGACATCGAAGTGCTGCGTGCCCGCGCTGCGCAACTGGGCATTCACGTCAATTTCATCCGCAGCGACATCATTCCCCCGCATCAGCCAGGTGCGCTACACGTGCACCATATTCCGGTCGCCACGGCCGTCACGCCGGGCGAGCTCAACGCCAGCAACAGCGCCCACGTGCTGGCCCTGCTCGATATCGCGCTCGCCGGCTGCCTGAACGGTTCATATCACGCCGTCGTCACCGCGCCGGTGCACAAGGGCATCATCAACGATGCCGGTTTTTCCTTTACCGGGCACACCGAATATCTGGCCGGGCACAGCGGCACGCCCAGGGTCGTGATGATGCTCGTCGGCGGCGGACTGCGCGTGGCATTGGCGACGACCCACCTGCCCCTGCGCGAAGTGGCCGACGCCATCACCCCCACGCTGCTCGACGAGGTGATCCGCATCCTGCACGCCGACCTGAAACACAAATTCGGCATCCCCGCGCCACGTATCGCGGTCGCCGGACTCAACCCGCATGCCGGCGAATCCGGCCATCTGGGGCACGAGGAAACCAGCATCGTCGAACCGGTACTCGCGCAGCTGCGTGCACAGGGGATGGACCTCGTCGGCCCCCTGCCCGCCGACACGCTGTTTTCGCGGATACGTCACGAACCCTGCGATGCCGTGCTGGCGATGTATCACGACCAGGGCCTGCCGGTGCTCAAATACGCCAGCTTCGGCGCCGGCGTCAACGTCACGCTGGGCCTGCCCTTCATCCGCACCTCGGTCGACCATGGCACCGCGCTCGATCTCGCCGGCACGGGCCGCGCAGAAGTGGGCAGCCTGCTGGCTGCCATCGAGATGGCACTCGACATGGTCGCGCAGCACGTACCCGGCGCGCGCACCTGACATGCACATTCCACGCAAGCGCTTCGGCCAGAATTTCCTGATCGACGATGGCATCATCCACGCCATCGTCAACGCCATCCATCCGCACGCGGGCGAAACCGTTGTCGAAATCGGTCCGGGACTGGGCGCGCTGACCAGGCCCTTGCTGGAGCGTGTGCCGCATTTGCATGCGGTCGAACTGGATCGCGACATCGTCGCGCGCCTGCAAAAAACCTGGGGCGCCGACCGCCTCACGGTTCACAGCAGCGATGCGCTGAAATTTGATTTCTCGACCCTGGGCAGCGACCTGCGCATCGTCGGCAACCTGCCGTACAACATCTCCACCCCGCTGCTGTTCCACCTGATGGAATTTGCCGCGCACATCCGCGACATGACCTTCATGCTGCAGAAGGAAGTCGTCGAGCGCATGGTCGCCGAACCGTCCACCAACGACTATGGGCGGCTGACCATCATGCTGCAGCGCCGCTTTCATCTGGAATGGCTGCTGGATGTGCCACCCACCGCGTTCAATCCACCGCCCAAGGTGGATTCGGCCGTGGTGCGCCTGATCCCCAAAACGCCCGCCGAAATCGTGCCGCTCGACGAAGCCCTGTTCGCACGCGTGGTCGCGGCGGCCTTCTCGCAGCGCCGCAAAACACTGCGCAACACCCTGGGCAGCCTGCTGACAGCAGACGATTTCAGCGCCCTGGGAATTGATTCGGGCAAGCGCGCCGAGAACCTTGCCGTCGCCGATTACGAAGCGATTACCCAACGCCTGGCTCAGCAGTAAATCAGTCCTGCAGCACGGGGTAATCGGTGTAGCCCTTCTCCTCGCCCGAATAGAACCTGTCGTAATCGGGCGCATTCAACACCGCCCCCCGCCGGAAGCGATCGACCAGATCCGGGTTGGCCAGCATCAAACGGCCAAATGCGATGGCATCGGCGGCCCCTGAAGTCACTGCCTCCTGCGCTGTCAAAAAATCATAGCCATTGTTGCGGATCAGGTTGCCTGTATACCGTTCGCGCAGCCGGTCGTAATCAAACGGCAGCCACGTCTCCCTGGGCGCGCCGCCCGTTCCCTGCAGAATATCCAGAAATGCCAGGCGGAACGGATTGAGTTGCCCCACCACATACTCGAACGTGTCTTGCGGGTTGTCGTCGCTGATATCGTTGAACGGCGTCACCGGCGACAGGCGCAGACCGACGCGATCCGGTCCGATTGCCTTGCACACCGCATCCATCACCTCCAGCAGCAAACGTGCGCGCTTTTCCGCACTGCCGCCATAGCCATCCGTGCGCTGGTTGGTCGACGAGCGCAAAAACTGATCCAGCAGATAACCATTCCCGGCATGGATTTCCACGCCATCAAAGCCCGCATCCAGCGCATTGCGTGCCGCCTCGGCGTAGGTCTTTATCAGGGCGGGGATTTCTGAAAGATCGAGTGCCCGCGGGGTCACGTAATCTTTCATCGCCTGCCCGGTGAACACCTGTCCGGCCGGGCGAATCGCGGAAGGTGCCACGGGCAGAACGCCGCCCGGCTGCAAATCGGGATGCGAAATCCGCCCCACATGCCAGAGCTGGACGGCGATCTTGCCGCCCGCGCCATGCACCGCATCCGTCACCGCTTTCCACCCCGCAACCTGCTCGGCACTATGAATGCCAGGCGTACGCGGGTAACCATGCCCCTCCGCGCAAATCGGCGTGGCCTCGGTCAGGATCAGGCCGGCCGATGCACGCTGTCGATAGTATTCGGCGTTCAAGGGCGTCGGCACATTGCCCACACCCGCGCGATTGCGCGTCAGGGACGACATCACCACACGATTCGCAAGGTCAATGGCGCCGAATCGGGCGGGGGAAAAAAGATCAGCCACAGTGGATTCCTTTAGTTAAGCCCTATAGGCATGATAGGCAACTGCCTTGTCACCGTCAGGCTTGAATTTGGCAACACCAGCCCCAAAGTCCAGTTAGCCTGACCCGGGCAGCATGTTCGCCGGCCGGGGAACATGCCGGCTCGTCAGGTGGCCCCGAAGCTTGCAACGCTTACGCATGCAACCCCATATTTATCAGCAACCAGGAACTGAAGAATGATCGAGAACCCAACCCGTTTTAACCAAGCCCTGGCACTGTTCGATGCGGCCAACGCCGAAGACCCCAACCTGGATGAGGGCCAACCGAAGGAATTGCTCTACAGCAAGCGCATGTCGGACATGATCGGCCGCTTTGCGCCGGATGCCTCCGAGGCATCGCAACTGGCGGTACGCGCCCAGCACATCAAGCGCTGGACCGTGCCACGCGACTCCTACCCGATGACCAAGGAAGGCTACCATGCATGGCGTACCGGACTGTACACGCGCCAGGCCGACACGGCCGGCGAACTGATGCGCCAGGCCGGCTATGACGATGCGATGATCGAACGCGTCAAGAAGGCTGTGGGCAAACGCGGCATCAAGAGCAATCCGGAAACGCAACTGCTGGAGGATATTGCCGACCTCGTCTTCATCGAGCATTACATGCTGGCCTTCGCCCAGAGCAAGCCCGAATACGATGAAGCGAAGTGGCTGGAAATCATCCGCAAGACATGGCAAAAAATGTCGAAGAATGCCCAGGCCTTTGCCCTGTCCGGCAAGATCAAGCTGCCGGAACCCCTGGTGCCCCTGATCACCAAGGCGATCAGCTGACGGCAAAAAGCAAGGGGCGGCAGGCGTCTGCCCTCCCCCCATTCAGTCGCTTGCGCCTGTCATGCGATCAAGGCCCTATTCGACCTTGATCGAAACCGATTTCGGCTTTCCGGGCGCCGCCTTGGGCAGTGACACCCGCAGCACCCCGCGCTTGTAGCTCGCCTGCGCCTGGTCGGCCAGCACCGGCATCGACAGCGGCACCACCCGGCGGAAGCTGCCATAGGCGCATTGCATGACCCGCCAGCGGCCTTCGGTTTCCTCGCGCGCAAAGTGCTTCTCGCCGCTCACCACCAGCGCATCATCGCGCACGCTGATGTTGATGTTGTCCTTTTCCATGCCAGGAATTTCCAGGCGCACCACCAGGCGATCGTCGTCCTCGAACACATCGCCACCCAGCATCGCCCAGCCACGGCCGGGCTGATAGCCCTCGTCATCGACCTCGTCCTGGATCGGCAAATTGGCCTGTTCACCCGGCCGAAAGCGGGTGATCGCCCCGGCGGCCGACTGGGTCAGGTGGCGCCAGCCATCGGACACGTTATCCCATACCGAACTCAAGCCCTCTTTTAGCGATTCAAGTTTCATTTCTTGCCCCTTAAAGTTTGCCTGACAAGTTTCAGAATAGTTGTTTTTGAAAGAATGGCTGACTGGCTGATTGCACCGCGTGATAGTGAAACCCGCGACCATCACCTACAAACAAGACATCAGCTTCCACATTGGATCGATCCGACAGCATGGAATTCAAGGACTATTACCAGACCCTGGGCGTCGCACACAATGTGACGGCAGATGACCTGAAGAAAGCCTTCCGCAAGCTTGCGCGCAAATACCATCCGGACATTTCAAAGGAGAAAGACGCCGAGCACCACATGAGGGAAGTCAACGAAGCCTACGCCGTACTGTCGGATCCGGAGAAGCGCGCCGCCTACGACCAGGTGGGCAGCGGCTACCAGCCCGGCCAGGCGTTCCAGCCGCCACCGGACTGGGATGCCGGATTCGAGTTTTCCGGGCAGGGCTTTTCGCCGCACGAGGCTGCAGGCTTCAGCGACTTTTTCTCCGAACTGTTCGGCCGCATGGGTGGCGCGCCCAAAGGCACCCGCCACGGGCATGGCGACTTCCGGACGCAGGGCGAGGACCATCACGCCAAGGTGCTGCTCGACCTGGAAGATGCCTTCAACGGCGCCACCCGGCAGATCAACCTGCGCGTGCCGCAGATGGATGCGCAGGGCCGGGTGCAGCTCGCCACCCGCACGCTCAACGTAAAAATTCCAGCCGGCGTGCGCCCCGGCCAGATCATCCGCCTGGCCGGCCAGGGCGCGCCCGGCATGGGCGGCGCGGCGGCCGGTGACCTGCTGCTGGAAGTGCAGTTCAAGCCGCATCCGCGTTACCGCGTGGAAGGACGCGACCTGCACCAGCGCCTGCCGCTGGCACCGTGGGAAGCCGCGCTGGGTAGCATCATCGAAGTGGATCTTCCGCATGGCAACGTCAAGGTGCGCATTCCCGAAGGTGCGCAGAGCGGGCGATCATTGCGGGTACGCGGCAAGGGGCTCCCCGGCAATCCACCGGGCGACCTGCTGCTCGACCTCCACGTCGTGCTGCCGCCGGCCGACACCCAGAAAGCCCGGCAACTGTATGAATCCATGGCGCACGACCTCGCGTTCGACCCGCGCCGCGACGTGAAGGTGTAAATCATGCAAAACGATGACGTATTGATCGGTAGCCTGATGGAAGAATCCTGGCTGACCGTGGAGCAACTGGCCGCCGCCTGCAGAGTGGACCCGGCCTGGCTGATCAGACATCTCGAAGCCGACCTGTTCCCGCAGGCCGAAAGCGTGGCCGGCACCTGGCGGTTCTCCGCCGCCAGCCTGCTGCGGGCACGCCGGATGTGGCAGCTGGAGCGCGATTTCGAAGCCGTCCCGGAACTGGCTGCACTGATGGCTGATTTGCTGGAAGAAATGGATGGGTTGCGAACGCGGATGCGATGCACCGGGCTGGAGTGAGACGGACGCCTGGCCCCGATACAGAATCAATATCCTTGTGAACACTCTGCGTTGGGGTGATGAAACAAAACAAGCCATGAATGGTTTGTCCCCATAGGGCTTCAGGTGTATTTAGCCGACAGCAATCGACCTAAGCGGAAATTAGCCGGTTTGAAAAGCAGATGTTCAACGTAAGCTAACCGGGTTGAACGCCTGGTTAGAGCGTGTTTTCTGGGTCCTCACGAAGGTAACCATTGATGAACGAGCCAAGAAAGCGTGCCGATGGTCAAGTAACCGATAAAGAAAATACCCGAAAAAACTAAGGAATATAGGAACGTCTTTCGAAGCCACGATGCCGAGAGAAACTTCACACGCGACGCAATCAGGACAGCGACTGAAGCGGCCCCAAATGCAAACATAAACTCCCACACCGCCCATTCGGCGAATTCGCTTGGCGGGGATGGTACGAAGGTAACCAACGCGAGGTGGTAGAGCCCGGACGCCAATAGGAACCACGTGATACAGAGAAGTGGTAGAGCTAAGGCCATGTGGAAGTAGTATCGCATCCAATGTGCTCTAACGTTTGAATTAAGGGGCGCGATTTAGCGTTTCCCGATTGAATGACGGGTTAGCCACGGCACTAGTTAGACGCGAAGATGCAATGATGCATAGGCCAAAAACGAAAATACCGTTAAGGAACCACGGGTAGTCATTGCCTGGCGCATTGAGCGCACTGTAGTAACGATAGGCATCGGCCACAACTCCACTTATTGCAGCTGCGCAAGAGACCAGAACTAAACGTTTTAGATGAATGCTATGTTGGAATCTCTCCGCGGATAAAACACCGGCAAGCAAACCAAAAATACCAGCGACAACACCTGTGAGATCCAATCGGCCAGCGAAGAACTGACCGAATAAGAAGCCGGTTGTTGCATCGAACATTACCCAAACTCTGGCGACAGTCAGAAGTTTCGCTTTCATGTTTTCCAAGTGGCTAACAGTTATTCACCAGATCCACCGGTCCGTATTATTGAAATTCGCAGAACATACTGCTTTTCCGTAACTGCTTGATTAATGGTTGATACGCCGAGGCTATCTGCCTGCATATGTAATGATAATCCGGACCGGATGTCTGCTGTGGGAGAAATGCAAAGATGGCCGCTCATGGCCGATCCCAGCCAATTCAGCGTACAAAAAATCAGGGAGCTGAATTCGCTCCGAATTCATACATAAGGGAAGCCAGTATCAAGTAATGCCCGCAGACCATGGCGGGGTCAACCCGTGGCACCACTTTGCGACCAGCCCGCTGTGCCCTTCTGGATGAACTCGATCGGATAGCCATCCGTTATATTGGGTTACACGACACAACTATTCGCGCATGAAAATGGCACTCCCAGTTCAGGAAGGCGCCTTTTTTTGCTTGACGAACTATTATCTATAGGGTAATATTGATACTTATAGTAGCGAGCTTACTACATAAATTAAATGCAAAAACGCCTCAACGGCCAACAGCGGGCAGACGAAAACCTCGCCACCTTCCTCTCCTGGGCAGCGAGCAAAACCGACGCCGACTATCGGGAAATGGCTTTGCGCGGCCAGCTCAACCGCAAGGAAATTGCCAGGGAGTGCGGGTTTGCGAAGAGTGTTTTGTTGCAAAACCCTCGCGTGAAAGAAGCCCTGCGAAAGGTCGAGGCGGAGCTGCGTGAGCGAGACATTCTGCCGCCCGTGGCCGAACCCACTGCGCCGACGCGCCCGAATGAAGCGCCCAACCCTCGCGCCGCCGCTGACAAGGCACGCCTGAAGCGCCTTGAAGTGGAGAATGCCTCGCTGCGGGCAGAAGTCATGGAACTGCGCGGGCAGTTGGAGCGATATCGATTGATGGACAACGTGCTGTCCAGCACTGGGAGGCTGCCGCGTTGACCCTGCCCAGCCTAACTGTTCGCGTTAGCGCAGTGCGCAGCCAGAGTCCGCAAGGCCGTGGCGGCGCGATCTTCACCGGCATAGCTGTCGACGCCAATGGCGCACGGCGCGACGCCAAGGCGCACCTGGTCGTCAAGGCTCCCCACTGGCTGCTCAATACATCGGTTGAAGTCGGCCAGCTATGGCGCGTGACCGGCGAAGCCACGCCCAACACCATCGTCGTCAATGGCTACAAGCTCACGGAATCGACGCTCACGCCCGAGTCGATGGAACTGCTGCGCCCCTCGGGTGAGCACATCATCACCCTCTTGGCCGAGGGCGACGCCTTTGCCGGCATCGGCATGGTCAAAGCCCGCCGCCTTTGGGATCACTTTGGTCAGAACCTATACACCATTCTCGATGCCGGGGATGCGAAGCGCCTCGAAGAAGTGATGACCGCCGAAGCGGCAGCCAATCTCGCTGATGCGTGGCATCGTTGGGGCGATACCTTCACTCTGCAATGGCTGCAAAGCAAGGGATTCTCTGTCACCCTGGGCCGCAAGGTCGTCGCGCATCTCAGCCCGCATCCCGCGATCAAGGTCGAAGAAGACCCGTATCGCCTGATCAGCTTCGCAGCGGATTGGGCCACCACCGACAAGCTCGCCCGCGAGGCCTTCGGCATTGCCGAAGACGATCCACGGCGACTCGCCGGAGCCGTTGAGGAAGCACTGTACGGCGCGTTTGACGCCGGACATACCTGCTTACCCCATCGCGAGGTATCGCGGCGTGTACGTCGCTTACTGGGCCGCCATGAGGCCAGCCTGATCGACCAGGCGCTCGATGATGCCGAGGCGAAGGGCCTCTTCCTGCGCTACGCCGGGCGAGTTCATGCACTGGGGCCGTATGTCATGGAGCGCGGCATTGCCGAGTCCATCGCACAACGTGCGGCGCAGCCCGAGCCGCTGCTGGCGCGCGCTGAACTCGCGGCGCTGCTCGCTGAGTACCAAGCCGAATCGAATATCAGGCTGGAACCGAGTCAGATCGAAGCGCTGGCGGTTGCCAACGGGAATCCCATCGCTGTCATCACCGGCGGCGCGGGAACCGGCAAGACGACCGTGCTCAAAGGGTTCTTCTCCGTGTGCGCGGCGGCCGGCTGGCCGGTCTTTGCCATGGCCCTCTCCGGCCGGGCGGCGCGACGCATCGGCGAAGCCACCGGACATCCCGCCAGCACCATCGCCGGTTTCCTGACCCGCTTCGATCCCACGACCGCACCCGAGCGGGCCGTCGTCGTTATCGATGAAGCCTCGATGCTCGATCTGCCGGCGGCCTACCGCCTCATCCGCCATCTGCCGGCGGCCTACCGCTTCGTCCTGGTCGGCGATCCTCATCAACTGCCGCCCGTGGGGCCGGGGCTGCTCTTGCACGAACTCGCGCATCAGGACGGCATTCCCCGCGTTGAACTCCAGCAGGTCAAGCGATACTTCGGTGCGATTGCCGATGCTGCAAACGCCATTCGCGCCGGTCACGGGCCGGACCTCCCCGGCGACCCTTCGAGGCCCATTGCCTTCCTGCCCTGTGGCAGCGGCGAGATCAACGACCTCGTGCTCGATCTGCTGGCGGATGATCCCGACGGCACGCAAGTCCTTTGCGCGGTCCGCAATGCGGCCGCTGGCGGCGTCAAGACGATCAACCTTCTAGGCCAGGAACGACTCAACGCCGCCGGCGAGGAACTGATGCTGTGGAGCGAGGAATTCGACCAGCGGCAGGGCACAGGCCTGCGCATCGGCGATCCCGTCATCTGTCTCGCCAACGATTGGGAAAAGAACCTGCAGAACGGTTCGCTCGGCACGCTCCTCTCGGTGGAGCCGCCCATGCCGAACCCCGAGCCTGGCCGGGTCTTGGGCCGAATTCTGTGGGACGACGGCATAGAGCGCGACCTGACCCACGACCTGCTGCCGAACCTCGAACTGGCCTATGCCATCACGATCCACAAGGCACAGGGCAGCCAGTTCCGCCGCATCATCATCCCGGTCACAAAGTCGCGCCTGC
>JAIOJU010000285.1 GCA_019911765.1 Thiobacillus sp. | reverse complement strand
GACTCGGCGATCTACGGCAACCTGCGCGACGCCACCCGCGAAGTGCTGGACAGCCTGACCTCGCGCGAGGCCAAGGTACTGCGCATGCGCTTTGGCATTGAAATGAACACCGACCACACGCTGGAAGAAGTCGGCAAGCAGTTCGACGTGACGCGTGAGCGGATTCGCCAGATCGAAGCCAAGGCCCTGCGCAAGCTGCGTCATCCGACCCGTTCCGAAAGGCTGAAAAGCTTCGTTGGCAGCGGCGAAGAGTAATTGCCTGCTCCGCGCAACCCGCGGGGCTTTACACTTTCGGGTCTGTAGCTCAGTTGGTTAGAGCAGGGGACTCATAATCCCTTGGTCCACGGTTCAAGTCCGTGCAGACCCACCAGTAAAATCAACGGCTTAGAGGCATTCCGCTCTAGGCCGTTTTGCTTTGCGGGGCACTGGTGGGGCACTCGCTGAGAACAACGGCTGAACAGCGCCCCAAAACTCCCGACACATTGAGAAGCCCAAGCAATTAAATACAGGCAAAAAATAGGATTCTCGCGGACTTATCGCCCCATGAGTGCCCCGCGACACGAATATAAAAACTCAAGACAATGATTTGATTGATTGTTTATCAGTATTCTAAGGGATTGTATATCCCGTGTTGTCATTTATTGCCCTGTGCTGTAGTCTGCAATCAGTGTTTATCACTTGTAGGCGGAAATCATGGCAAGCATCGAGAAGCGCACCAGCCGGGACGGAAAAACCACCTACCG
The DNA here is from genome assembly GCA_019911765.1 of Thiobacillus sp. Taxonomy (GTDB): domain Bacteria; phylum Pseudomonadota; class Gammaproteobacteria; order Burkholderiales; family Thiobacillaceae; genus Thiobacillus. The sequence goes on along the minus strand of JAIOJU010000285.1, from coordinate 12,186 downwards.
GGTAAAAGTCCGCCTGAAGGGGCAGCCGACTGAAACAGCATCCTTCGAGCGCAAGACTGATGCAAACAAGTGGGCGCAGGACACCGAATCCGCTATCCGGGATGGCCGCCACTTCAAGACCACCGCAGCCAAGCGCCACACCCTGGCCGAACTGATAGAGCGCTACATCAAGGATGTGCTGCCCACCAAGCCAAAGAGCGAAGCCAAGCAAACGGCAATGCTCAATTGGTGGAAGTCCGAAATCGGCAGCTATTCACTGGCCGATGTTACCCCCGCCCTGATAGCCGAGCGCCGCGACAAACTGGCAGCCGGTAAGACGAAGCGGGACACACAGCGCAACCCGGCCACTGTGGTTAGATACTTGGCTGCCCTGTCTGTCTGCTTCACTCATGCCGTGAAGGAATGGGGCTGGATAGATGACACACCCATGCGGAAAGTCACCAAGCCCACAGAATCAAGGGGGCGGGTACGTTTCCTGTCTGATGATGAACGCACCCGACTGCTGAAAGCTTGCAAGGAATCGAGCAACGCTTATCTTTATCCCGCCGTGGTGTTGGCACTGTCCACCGGAATGCGCAGCGGCGAAATCATGGGGCTTACTTGGGACGTGGTAGACCTGAACCGTGGGCGGGCAATCCTGCACGAAACCAAAAACGGAGAGCGCCGCGCCGTGGCGATTACCGGCCACGCCCTGGAAGTGGTGAAGGAGATGGGCAAGGTGCGAAGGATAGACAGCAACCTTCTTTTTCCCTCTAAGGAAATCGCACCACAGAAGCCACAGAAGCCCATTGATTTACGCGCCCCATGGCTGGCCGCACTTAAGAAGGCAGAGATTCAAGACTTCAAGTTTCACGACCTACGCCACAGTGCCGCCTCTTACCTTGCCATGAACGGGGCAAGCCTGGCCGAGATTGCCGAAGTGCTGGGGCACAAGACATTGCAGATGGTGAAACGCTACGCCCACCTGAGCGAAGGGCACACCGCCCGCGTGGTGGAATCCATGAACCAAAAGATTTTTGGCGTGGCGGGGGGTGCGGAATGAACGTCTACGATGGCGCGGAACTGACTGACGAGGGCGCGCGCTTTTGGCTGGCATTGGACGGCTGGGATGCAATCCAGTCTGTCTATCTGCTTTGTGCCATAGACCCGCGCAAGCTCAACAAGTGGGCGGAGATGAGTGGCGGAGAAATTGCACTTGATGGATTCCCTGCGCACTTTGACAGCTTGGAATCAATGCTGGCTGTGGCGTTTGATGCGAGCGCGCTGCATTCCCCGGCCAAGCCGAGCGATGTTATTGCATGGGCGAAGTCAAAGGGGTTGCGGATGCCGAAGCAACTCCTTGATGCGCACGCTGCCGGACAGGTCGCACCCACCCCTGAACCCGTGGCGACGATTGAAGGTATACCCGGAACACTGCCGCTACGCGGAGCCGGAAGGCTGGCAATCAAGGCCGCATGGCAAATCGAGTGCGAAACCAAACGCCGCGCAAGCGCCAAGGAAGTAATGACCCTGCTTCAAGCTTGGGCTGATGACGGAAAAGAATCTGACACCCTTATCAAATCCCTGCCAGCGAAACGAGCCGTCCTATGGTTGACTGCTAAGAGTGAGCATCGGGAATACGCCACGGAAGCCTGCCGGGATACGCTCCGAAGGTGGAATAAAAGCCGTCAGTAAGCACGCAGTGGGTGCAGTAGGCACGCAGTAGGTGCAGTAGGAAAAACGCCTGCTGTGCTTTTCTAAAGTCGCTTCCAGTCCAGCATGTACGGCGCAATTCCGCCCCGCACAGTGCAGGCAACTGGAGGGTTTTATATGCAAACCGAAACCACGCAAGCGATTAACGCCGCTTACCCCGCTTCACTCACGCAACCCCGCGCCCTGCTGACTGTCCGGCAATTCGCTGAACGGCACCCGGCATTCCAGCAAGGCAGCCTGCGCAATCTGATTTTCCTGGCTGAGAGCCGCAACACCAGCCGGGGCAAAATTGAAGGCAATGGGCTGGATGCCGCACTGGTGCGGATTGGCCGCAAGGTGCTGATAGACGAAGCCAAGTTTTTCAACTGGATTGACGCACAGCAAGGGGTAGCGTGATGAGCGCCCCCGCCTGCCCGAATATCGGGACACTATCGAGCCGCGCCCTTGCCCTGTTGCTGCAAGGCCGGGCAATCACGCATCGGGATTTTTGGCTTCACGCCGGGACGTATCGACTAAGCGCCGATATTCACCTGTTGCGGAAAGGCGGCTGGGATATTCTGGACACGCCGGAAGTGGTGCCCACATCCGACCCCACCAAGCGCCGCGCCCACATCAAACGCTATCACTTGCCGAATGAAGCAATCAGCGCAGCCGGTGAAGCTGGCCGGGACTATGTGCGATGGGTGAAAGAGTGGGAGCGAAAGCGGGCGGGTTTGGCCGGGACGGGTGCAACCGCCCCAGCCGATGAAGCTGCCGGAACGCTTGGACAGGCAACCGACCCGAAGCAGGTTAACACGGGGGCGCAAGTATGAAAACCGCCCCGCGATTGCTTCAAAACGTGAAGGGCAGCATTCCGCCTGCCGACTTCTACCGCGCAGAATTACCCACCATGCCCCCGCCCCGTGGGGGTGGCTGGCGTGAGGGTGGCTTGTGCCCCTTCCACAATGACAACCACGCGGGCAGCTTTCGGGTGAATCTGGAAACCGGGGGCTTCAAGTGCTTTGCTTGTGGCGCGAAGGGGGCGGACGTTATCGCCTTCATTCAGTTACGGGACGGCCTGAGCTTTCCCGAAGCCTTGCGGCAACTGTCTGATGATTGGGGGGTGTGAGATGCAAGGCATACCCCAGACATTCAACGGCAAGCCGCACCGCTTCACTTGGACATACCGCAGCGCCCAGGGTGAACCGCTTGGTTATGTTGCCCGCTTCGATGCTGACGGCAAAAAGGACGTGGTGCCCTACTTCAAACGCATGAACGGGCAAGGCTGGCAAAGTGGCAGCGCAGCCGAACCGCGCCCGCTGTATGGGCTTGATGTGCTGGCGCAAGCGGACATTGCCCGCGCCGTGTTTATCGTTGAAGGCGAGAAGGCCGCCGCCGCCCTGCAATCGCTGGGGCTGGTGGCTGTTACATCACAAGGCGGGAGCAAGGCAGCCACTAAAACAGATTGGAAGCCACTAGAAGGCCGTGGGCGCGTTTTCCTGATGCCGGACAATGACGAACCGGGGGCGGATTACATCGAAGCCGTGGCAGCAATCCTGAGGGGCTTTCCGCAACCGCCTGAGGTGAAAATCATTCGCTTGCCTGATTTACCCGCCGGGGGTGATGTTGCGGACTGGATTAGCGCACGCGTAGAGCATCACTTTTTTGATTGGGACGGTTTTCAGCCGGTGCCGGAAAGCGGGATTAACACCGCCGCCCTGATTGCCGACTTTCAAACCGTGGTGCAATCCAACAGTGAACCGGTGCCCGCTGAATGGCTGGGCGTATCGGCAACCGCAGCGGCAACCGATTGGCAAGCACCGATAAGCCTGCAATCCGCCACGCTTCCGCCTTGGCCTGATGATGTATTCCCTGCCCAGATTCAAGCATTTGTGAGTGGCCTGTCTGTATCCACTGAAACCCCGCCGGAACTGTCCGCCCTGATGGTGCTGGCAGCCTTGAGCGCCGCCGCCCAGGGTAAGTATCGGGTAAGGGTAAAGGCGGACTATTTCGAGCCGGTGAATGTTTGGACTTGCGCCGGACTGCCACCGGGCAGCCGCAAGACAGCCGTCCAAGGTGCGGCAACCGCGCCCCTGAGCGCATGGGAGAAGATACAGCGGGACATTGCCGAGCCTGCCATCAAACAGGCGCAAAGCAATCATGCAACCCAAACGGAGCGCATCGGACAGCTTCGCAAGATTGCGGGCAAGGCCACGGGTGCCGAGTTTGATAACCTGAAAAAAGAGATTGCCCAGCTTGAAGCGGACTTGCCTGAAATCCCCACCGCGCCGCAGGTATGGGCGCAAGACGTAACCCCGGAAAATCTTGGCACCATCATGGGGGACAACGGCGAACGCATGGCGATACTGTCCGATGAGTCCGGCATTTTCGACATACTCGCGGGGCGCTATTCCGGGGGCATTCCGAACCTTGATTTATTCCTGCAAGGCCACGCCGGAAGCCCTGTAAGGGTGAATCGTGGCAGCCGCCCGCCGGTATTCATGCAAAACCCCGCCCTGACTTTTGGACTGTCACCACAGCCGGACGTACTGCGCGGACTGACGGAGAAGCCAAGCTTTAGGGGGCGCGGTTTGCTTGGCCGTTTCCTGTATGCCCTGCCCGCTTCCAACTTGGGTTATCGCACCTTGGATGCCAGCGCCATGCTGCCGGACACACGCGCCCGGTACGAAGGCATATTGATGGCAATGCTGAATCAGGAAACGGCCAGCGATGAAGCCGGGAATCCATGCCCGCACATCCTCAAGCTTTCGAGTGATGCCCAGCAAGCTTGGCAATCTTTCGCCCACAAGACGGAAGCCGGAATGCGTGAGGGTGGAACCTTTGCCCACCTGCATGATTGGGCGGGCAAGTTTCCCGGTGCCGTGGCGAGAATAACCGCCCTGCTTCATATCGCCCGCCACGCCCTTATCAGACCATGGGAGCATGAAATCAGCCGGGAGGACATGGCCGCCGCCCTGCGCATGGCCGATGCCCTGAGCGCCCACGCCCTGGCCGTGTTTGACTTGATGGGAGCAGACCCCGCCTTGGATGGTGCCCGCACTGTGCTTCGCTGGATTGAGCGCGAAGGCAAACAGGAATTCACTTTCAGGGATTGCCATTACGCCCACAAGACGCGATTTAAACGCGCTGCCGAGCTTGAGCCAATTATTGATGTGCTGATTGAGCGCCATTACATCCGGCCAAGAGTGGCAAAGGTGGCACACCGCCCGAGCCGCATCCTTGAAGTTAATCCGGCCATGATGGGCGCTACAGCATGAATGCCCTTTTGTGGCTTTTGTGGTCAATTTTCTACAGGGGAAAAACATGAGCAATTGGAAACCCGGATTGCCTGACGCATGGACAAACGCGCGCGCGCGCGAGGGAGCCGCCGGATATTCATTGCATGGGGCACTGATGGCGCGGCTCTTTGCCCCTGGTAAGCGGGCAGACAGTCCGTGACTTAACCGCCGCCACCTGCTGGATAGGGGAAGGTATCAACCCACTGATTTAAAACGCTCTAAGGCGATTCTGCGCCGCCTATTATTTAGGCAATTCAGAAACAACCTCTAGCACTGGCGCGGCTTCCGTGGAGGGGGTGCCAACCGTTGGCGCTTTTGCTGACAGCGAGTGATAACGGTTATCGGGTTGGATGCCACCGCCTCTAATCCGGTAATCTTGCCGGATTAGAACAACCCGGCAAAGCAATGGGGCTTTTATGCTGCCCCGTGGGACACTGGCGGGGCACTGACAGAAAAATAACCACAACAAATAGCCGCTGGGCACAGTAAATGCTAGACTCGTAACCCATTGATTGGGTTGCTTTAGTTGATTGTGGGTTGTTGTAAGTCATTGATTTTAAACGACTCATAATCCCTTGGTCCACGGTTCAAGTCCGTGCAGACCCACCATTTCAAAATCGCTGCCATTTACGCAAACATCGACGATAATCGTCGCCTAATAAAAATGAGTGGAGTGTCTGATGGGTGGTGAAACCAAAAAACCCGGCGAACGCCGTTTGCAAATCCTGCAAACCCTGGCTGCCATGTTGCAGGAACCGCAACCGGAAAAAATCACCACGGCCGCACTCGCCGCCCGCATCGGGGTCTCCGAAGCGGCGCTCTACCGCCATTTTTCCAGCAAGGCGCAAATGTACGAAGGTTTGATCGAATTCATCGAGCAAACCCTGTTCGGGCTGATTGCGCGCATTACCACCGACACGCCTTCACCTGCCGCCCAGATCGAGGCCATTCTCAGCATGCTGTTGAACTTTGCGGCGAAAAATCCCGGCATGACCCGGGTACTGATTGGCGATGCACTGGTGCACGAGAACGAACGCCTGCAAAAACGCATCAATCAGCTACATGACCGTATCGAGGCCCAGTTGCGCCAGTGTTTGCGGTTTTGCGGTGACAAGCAATCCGAACTGAGTGGCCCCCTGGCCAATCTGCTGCAATGCATGGTAGTGGGCCGCTGGCATCAGTTCGCCAAGAGCGGATTTACGCGTCTGCCTGGTGGCGATATCGACTTGCTGTTATCCCGCCTGCTCGACGTTCAACCCGCCTGAGAGGCTGCCTGCCCGCATACCGGGCAGGACGGGTCACGCGGCACTTTCATTGTCCGCGCTTCGGCCTGCAAGCCATCCCATAGCAGTAATCTGCCGACCAAAGGGGTTCCCACCTGCGCCAGGCATTTCAACGCTTCCATAGCCTGCATCGAGCCGATCACGCCCACCAGCGGCGAGAACACGCCCGCCTCGGCACAGCGCATTTCAGGTTCGCTCACAAATTCGGGGAACAAGCAGTGGTAGCAGGGGCTATCGGCACGGCGTGAATCAAAAACGCTCAGCTGCCCGGAAAACCCGATCGCCGCACCCGAAATCAGCGGCTTGCCGAGCAGGACACAGGCCCGATTGACCGCATGCCGGGTAGAAAAGTTGTCCGAGGCATCCACCACCAGATCCACCGCTGCCACCGCGTGATGCAGAGCATGGTTGGCCAAGGCTTCACGCACAGGTCGCACCTGAATTTCAGGGTTGATGGCCAACACGGCGCGCACGAGTGAATCAGCCTTGTTCTCCCCGATGGCCGACGTGGCATGGCCGATCTGACGCTGAAGATTGGTCAGATCGACGGTATCGCCATCCGCCAGCAGCAAACGTCCGACGCCCGCAGCGCCCAGATACAGCGCAACAGGGCAGCCCAGCCCCCCCGCGCCAACGACCAGAACGGTTGCATTGGCAATGCGTGCCTGCCCCGCCACGCCGACATCGGGCAACAGGATGTGCCGGCTATACCGAAGCAGTTGGTCATCAGTCAAATCCATGTGTGGCAACGCGACTACTTGTAGTCCCGCCATTCCTCCGGGGTTTCGTCACGGTCACCATGCAAATGGCTGTCGTAGACTTTCATGAATGCCCGCTGGGATTTGATATCGGGCTCATTGGCCTCGACATTCTTGCGCTGCACGCTTTCGCAAAAATAGGCCAGCGCACGTTTGAGTTTGACCAGCAGGCTGTTGTCCAGATGAAAACCCTGGCTCGCCAATGCGGTTTCCAGGCCTTCCAGCGTGTATTCACAGACGTGATAACGCACCAGCAGGCAGTTACCATCTGCGCCAATATCGATGTACAAGCCGTCCAGACCTTGCAGCAAGGCCAAGGCGCGTTCCGCCTGGCCGGCTGGCAAGGGATGAAATACGATTTCCCGGCTTTTTTCGAGGTCACACGGAAGCATGGCACCCCCGGCAGGCTAGATGGATAAAGTATAGCGCGCAGGACGGGCTATGGCAGATTCTGCCGTAGCCCGCCCGGCTCAGCGTCCTTGCAGAATCTGCAGGCCTTTCAACAGGTTCAGGGCCTGGTTCATCTGGAAATCATTTTTCGACACGACCTCACCCGGTTCCAGCGTCGGCGGCTTTTTATCCTTGCCATCCGCCCCGGACTTGTCGGCAGGCGCCTTGATGCTGGTGCCCGGTTTGCTGGCAGGAAGTTCTTCCTCGCCATTGGGATTGCTCAAGTGCTTGTCGAGATCCGCTTCCCGGATACCCAGGCCTTCGCTCTCGGACGGCATGCTCGGATCTTCCACCACGATATCCGGCTCAATACCCTTGGCTTGAATAGAGCGGCCATTCGGCGTGAAGTAGCGTGCGGTAGTGAGCTTGATCGCCGTACCGTTGCCGATCGGCAGTATGGTCTGAACCGATCCTTTGCCGAAGGTGCGGGTGCCCATCACGACCGCACGCTTGTGATCCTGCAATGCGCCCGCGACAATCTCGGACGCCGAAGCCGAACCGCTGTTGACCAGCACCACCATCGGCACCTGCTTGACGCCTTCAGGCAGGTTTTTCATGTAATCAAGCTGCATCGGGCGCAGGTAATTTTCACGGCTCGCCGTCAGGCGCATCTTGGCATCTTCGGTGCGCCCTTCGGTATACACCACCAGGCTATCGGGTTTGACAAATGCCGCGGTCACCGCCACCGCGCCATTCAGCAGTCCACCCGGATCGTTGCGCAAATCCAGGATCAAACCTTTCAGCGGCTCCTTGTTGTCCTTGTACAGCTTGGTCAAGGCCTCGGCCAGCAACTCGCCGGTGTGTTCCTGGAACTGGGTCACGCGCACATAACCGTAACCGCTCTCCAGCGATTGAAACTTCACGCTGCGGATCTTGATGACGGCGCGGGTCAGCGTCACGACGATCGGCTTGTCCGCGCCCTTGCGGGCGATCGTCAGTTTGATTTTCGAGCCCGGCTTGCCACGCATGCGCTTCACCGCGTCATTCAGTGACATGCCTTTCACCGGCGTGTCATCCAGCTTGACGATCAGATCGCCCGGCTTGACGCCCGCCTTGAATGCAGGGGTATCCTCGATTGGCGAGACAACCTTGACGAAGCCGTCTTCCATGCCGACTTCTATGCCCAGTCCGCCAAACTCGCCCTGGGTCCCCACCTGCAGATCCTTGAAGCCTTCAGCATCGAGATAGGTCGAATGGGGATCCAGCCCCGTCAACATGCCGTTGATTGCCTCGGTGATCAGCTTCTTGTCTTCCACCGGCTCGACATAATCGTTCTTGATCCGGGCAAACACATCCGTAAAGGCCCGCAGCTCTTCGATCGGCAATGCCGTTGCCGCATCCTTGTCGGCAATCGCCGACAGGTTGACTGTCAAGGCCGCGCCTGCCAGCACGCCGGCCAGACCGACGAGGATGAATTTCGTCTTTTGTGTCATTTCACTTCACCCACAGGAGGGGATTAACAGGACGGCTTTGATGCCGCATTTCAAAGTACAGGCCCGTGTCGGGCTGGCCGCCGCTGTTGCCGACCGTTGCAATGGCATCTCCGGGCTGAACCCGCGTGCCTACTTGCTTATACAGACTTTCATTATTGCTGTACAGGCTCATATAGCCATCGCCATGGTCCACGATGATGAGGTTGCCAAAGCCACGCAGCCACTCGGAAAACACCACCTGGCCCGCGGCAATCGCCTTCACCACCGAACCTTGAGCCGCACGAATGAACAAGCCTTTCCAGCTCAGGCCGCCACCCTCTCTCGGAGCGCCAAACCGGTTCATGAGTTCCCCGGCCACAGGCAGACGCAGCGATCCCTTCAGCCTGGAAAAAGGCTGGTCCGATTGAAAGGCAACCGGCGTTTCGGTATTGATCGCCAGCGCCTTGCCCGGTTGGCCGTTTGCACCTGTCTCGGCCTGTTTGCGCTGCTTCGCTTCCTGGGCGGCGCGTGCCCGTGCGCGTGCTGCCTCACGCGCGGCTTGCTGCGCCATCAAACGATTCAGGCGCTCGACCAGTTGGGTCAGGCTGCGTTCGTCGCGTTGCAGACTGGAAATCTCGCGGCGCTGCTGCTGGATTTGCGCAGACAGCTTTTGCAGCACCTGCGCACGCGCTGCCTTGTCTGCCAGAAGCTTCTTGTGTTCCGCTTCACGGGCCGCCTGCAGTTGCGACAGTGCCGTCGTTTTCTCGGCGGCTTCCTGCTGCAGCGCAGCCAGCCTGGCCAGATCAGCCCGCAAGGATTCAATCATGGCGTGTTGCGCACGTGACAGATGGGCCAGATAGCGTAAATCGCGCGCGGACTGGTTGGGGTCCGCACCGTTCAGGATCAGTTTCAAGGCGTCGCCCTGCCCCCGCTGGTAGGCTGCATTCAGTGCCTGGGCGAGATGGGCTTGCTGCTGGCGTATGCGGGCCTCGGTGGTCTCGGTCTGCTGCGTCAGCGTGTGCAAATCCCCCTGCGTGCGCTGGCGTTCGCTATCCAGTTGACGCAGCTGACGCACGCCCGTGCTGATGGCGCGTTCGGACTCGCTCAGTTCGTCGGCTGCTTCCTTGCGGTGTGTCTGGGTTGTGCGGAATTCCTGCTGCAGCGTCTGCAGGCGCGCCTTGAGCGCGTCCAGTTCGGATTGTTTGCGATCAGCCTGATTGGCACTGGCAGCCAGGGGCCAGCAACATGCCAGCAAGACGACGAGCCTGAAATTCGCCCAGACGAAATGACCCAAACCGGGGTTACTCAAACTGAACCAGAGCTTCACCGGTCATTTCGGCAGGTTGTGGCAAGCCCATCAATTTCAGCAGTGTGGGGCTGATGTCTTCCAGGGCACCGGTTTCAGCCAGCGTGGCCCGGCGCCGGCCAACGTAAATCAGCGGCACCAGGTTCATGGTGTGCGCGGTATGGGGCTGCCCGGTGACCGCATCCCGCATCAATTCGGCATTGCCGTGATCGGCCGTGACCAGCACCTCGCCCCCGCGTTCCAGTTGGGCTTCAACCACCCGTCCAAGGCAGGCATCGACAGTTTCGATTGCCTTGATGGCTGCATTCAGGTCGCCGCTATGCCCCACCATGTCCGGGTTGGCATAGTTGCAGATGATGACGTCGTATTGCTTGCTCTCGATGGCTGCGACCAGTTTGTCGGTAACCTCAAAAGCGCTCATCTCGGGCTTGAGATCGTAGGTCGCCACATCGGGCGATGGCACCAGTATGCGGTCCTCGCCGGGGAAGGAGATTTCCTCGCCACCGTTGAAGAAGAATGTGACATGCGGATATTTCTCGGTTTCGGCGATCCGCAACTGGCGCAATCCCAGGTTGGCGATGTATTCCCCCAGGCCATTTTTAATCCGCTCCGGCGGGAACGCCACCGACACCACGAAATCGTCGCTATATCCGGTCAGCGTGCAATAGGTGGCAAGGCGAGGCGTGACCTCGCGCTCGAATTCGCTGAAATCAGGCTCGATGAATGGCCGCGATAACTGGCGCGCCCGGTCGGAACGGAAGTTGAGGAAAATCACGGCATCGCCATCTTCCATCTTCACCGGATTGCCATCCGGCGAGCGAATGGCCGTCGCCTTGACGAATTCGTCGGTCTCGTCGCGCGCGTAAGCCGCTTCCAGTCCAGCCAGCGGGCTATCTGCCTGAAATTCGGCTTGCCCCAAAGTCAACAGGTTGTAGGCTGCCTCAACCCGCTGCCAGCGACGGTCACGATCCATTGCAAAGTAGCGCCCGATCATCGACGCGATATGGCCAACCCCGGCCTGCTCGATCTTCCCGGTCAGACGGCGCAGATAAATTTCGGCGCTTTTCGGTGGCGTGTCGCGGCCATCCAGAAACACATGCAGGCACACCTTTTTCAGGCCCTCACGCGCAGCCAGATCAAGCAGCGCGTGGAAATGCAGTTCATGGCTGTGCACGCCGCCATCCGACAGCAAGCCCAGCACATGCAGGGTTTTGTTGTTGTCGCGCGCCAGGTGCACCGCGTTCAGCAGCGCGGGATTGGTATAAAAATAACCGGATTCAATAGCGTGGTCGATGCGGGTGAATTCCTGATACACCACCCGTCCCGCGCCAATATTCAGGTGTCCCACCTCGGAATTTCCCATTTGCCCCTTGGGCAATCCCACTTCGGACTCGGAAGCGTGGATAAGGGTATGCGGATTGTTCTGCCACAACTTGTCCCAATTGGGCTTGTTGGCCTGGGCGATCGCATTGTCTGCGTGCTCCCTGCGGCAACCAAAACCGTCGAGGATGATGAGGAGAACCGGTGAGGCTTTCATGAAAATATTTATATAACCTGACTTGTTTTTGTGGGATTATTTTAATATATGCGTGATTTCTAATCTATACACAGCGTGCAATGCAACTCAGGATTGTGCCACGCTAACGGGTTTACGCCCAAAATCGCGCCGCAACAGGGTACTACACGAACAGGATCAAGGTAATGAATATGGCAACTAACTGGGACGAAGTGGACCTGATGGACAAGGATGAGCATATCGAGCAGGCCTCGCGTGCGATGAAAGCCATGTCCCATCCGCTACGCCTGAAAATTCTCTGCGTTCTGGGCGACAAGGAAGTCAGCGTACAGGACATCGTCGACCATGTCGGAACCTCTCAAAGCAACATCTCGCAACACCTGGCCATTCTTCGCGACAAAGGCGTGCTGCGCACGCGCAAGGATGCCAACCGCGTGTTTTATCGGGTGGGCGACACCCGTACACTCAAGCTTCTGAGCATGATGCGCGAC
>JAIOJU010000284.1 GCA_019911765.1 Thiobacillus sp. | reverse complement strand
TTGTCAAATGGTTCAACGACGCTAAAGGCTTTGGTTTTATTACGCCGGACAACGGTGGCGATGATCTCTTCGCGCACTTCTCGGCGATTCAGGCAGGCGGCTTCAAGTCGCTGCAGGAAAACCAGCGCGTGAGCTTCGATGTCGTTGCTGGCCCCAAGGGCAAGCAGGCAGCAAACATCCAGGCTGCGTAAACGCGCAGCAGGTTGAAAAAAACCCCGGTTCGCCGGGGTTTTTTGTTGCCTGCATTGGCCGGTCGCATATGCGCTTATTCGGTCTGGGTGGTGCGCAAGTCAATTGGCAGGACGAAAAAGCAGAAAAATGCAAAGGAAAAAGAAAATGGGGGCAGGTTGAGCCATTTGTCTTCCATATCTGCTGAGCCCGCGCCGTCAGAGGCCGACTTATTGATCCGGCCAAGTGAAGTCGGAAGTTTGGTTATCCCGGTTTTCGCCGAGGTGACTGCTAAAAACTTCTTCGTGCCGGATCAATAACTCAATTGGTATAGAGGTCTTCCGGATCCCGTGATGAAGGGTAGGCTGTCACCCTGCTGGAAATACCCCATTACGATGGGACGTCACCATCATGAAAAGCATTGGCTCAGAAAATATCGTCTGGCAAATCGTTGTGCGAGCCATCGCAGAATGGCTTGTCCTTGGTGTGCTTGCAGTTGCATAACCACACCGTGGCTTTTTCCTTGATGACGAACGATACCGGTTCCAGCCCGGTGCCTTCGTGTGAGCCATCGCAAAACGGCTGCGTCATCGAGCGGCCGCACGAGCACCACCAGTATTCACCTGGTTCAAGTTCGAGTTCAGCAGGATTTTTTTCGTAGACAACAGGATCGGACATGGTTGGCTCCAGCAATATTCAAAGAGCCATTCTAGCCGCATCGGCCAGTTTGAAATCCGTATGGTTTGTGGGGCAATTGGGCCGCCGCATGATTGTGGCGGGCCATTCGTCGATTGCGTTCCGGGTTTAACCGGATTTGACCAACAAGGAATAGTGGTCGGGGTGAGAGGATTCGAACCTCCGACTCCTGCGTCCCGAACGCAGTACTCTACCAGGCTGAGCTACACCCCGAGGCAGATGGCGAGATCAGCGTTTGACTGACACTCTGATTGTAATTGGCGAACCAACGACGAACTAACGGGAAAACAAAACAGTGCGGTTAAAAACTGCGGTCAACCGCGAAAGCCGCTAATTGTAGCAAAGCTGATTTGGAATTTGAATCAGGCAGGCAAGAAATAGCTGCATTGGCGGTTTGCGCTTCACGTTGCGCGGCCTCGCGCGTGTATTGCAGGGCACGCGTGTCCTTGATGGCGGCGAGCACGCTCTGGAATTCGGTGAGGCCGCCGTGTTCGATGGCCTGACGGATGCTGGCGGCCTGTTCTGCCGTGCCGTGCTTCATGGCATAGAGCAGGGGCAGGGTGGGTTTGCCTTCGGCGAGGTCGTCCCCGATGTTTTTGCCGGTTTTGAGAAAATCGCCCGAGTAATCGAGCACGTCGTCGATCAGCTGGAATGCGGTGCCGAGGTGCATGCCATAGCGTGCCAGTGCATCCTGTTCTACTTCGGAGCCGCCGCCAATGACCGCGCCCAGCCGGCCTGCTGCTTCAAACAGCTTGGCGGTCTTGTAGCGAATGACGCGCAGATAGTTTTCTTCGTTGATGTCGGGATCGTGGCAGTTGAGCAACTGCAGCACTTCACCTTCGGCGATGGTATTGGTGGCGTCCGACAGGATGCGCATGACTTCCATGTTGTCGACGCCGACCATCATCTGGAAGGCGCGCGAGTAGAGAAAGTCACCGACCAGCACGCTGGCGGCATTGCCGAACAGCGCGTTGGCGGTTTCACGGCCACGCCGCAGTTCGGATTCGTCGACGACATCGTCGTGCAGCAGCGTGGCGGTGTGGATGAATTCGACGACGGCCGCAAGTTCGTGATGTGCCTTGCCCTGATAATTGAAGCAGCCCGCCGACAGCAGCACCAGTGCGGGACGCAGTCGCTTGCCGCCGCTGTTGATGATGTATTCGGAAACCTGGCGGATGAGCACCACGTCGGAATACAGGCTTTGGCGAATGACTTGATCGACGGCATGCATGTCGTCGGCCAGATAGGATTGAAGGCTCTCCAGAGACACGATTCAGGCTGGTTATTGGCTAAGCCCGCAATGGTAGCAGCCCTGCGGCAGTTTTTCACGACCGGGCACATCTTCAAATGACCTGTCGAATGGTTTGACTTGTGCCGTGGACACCGCTACAATCTCGCGCTTTCCTGGGTTCGTATTGGTTGGAGACCCCCCATGTACGCAGTCATCAAAACCGGCGGCAAGCAATATCGCGTGAGCGCCGGCGACAAACTTAAAATTGAAAAACTCGAAGCCGAGATCGGCAGCGAGATCACCTTTGACCAAGTGTTGATGGTGGGCGATGGTGCCGATATCAAGATGGGCGCGCCCATGTTGCGTGGCGCCACGGTTACGGCCACTGTGCTGAACCAGGCTCGCGGCGACAAGATCAAGATTTTCAAGATGCGCCGTCGCAAGCATTATCGCAAGAGCCAGGGCCATCGCCAGTACTTCACTGAAGTGCAAATCGGCGGCATTACTGCATAAGGAGCACATAACATGGCACACAAGAAAGCAGGCGGTAGTTCACGTAACGGTCGCGACTCTGAATCGAAACGCCTGGGCGTCAAGCGCTACGGCGGCGAACTGGTTCTGGCTGGCAACATCATCGTGCGTCAGCGCGGCACCCAGTTCCATCCCGGCGACAACGTTGGCATCGGCAAGGATCACACCCTGTTTGCCAAAGCTGACGGTACGGTCAAATTCGAGATCAAGGGCCCTGCCCGCCGCAGAATGGTTCGTATCGAGCCGGTCGCAGCCTGAATTGATTTGAACTGAGTTCAGCTCGACAGCCAGAAAGCCCTGTCCCCGGATAGGGC
>JAIOJU010000283.1 GCA_019911765.1 Thiobacillus sp. | reverse complement strand
TGCGCCGCCAGCACCAGGTAAATCACGATCAGCGCCAGCGCGAAGGTGATGACCAGGGTCTGCCCGGATTCGCCGAATTCGCGCGACTGGCCGTCGAGCGCGGTGCGCGTGTTTTTCGGCAGCGTCTCCTTCGCCGCCTGGTCCATGAAGGCGAGCGCCTCGCCCAGCGTGTAGCCGGGGGCGATGTTGGCCGAGATCAGCGCGGCGCGCTGGCGATCGAAGTGGTTGAGTTCCTTCGGCGCAACGGTTTCGGTGAGCGCAACCAGGTTGGATAGCGGCGTCAGGCTGCCGCCGCTGCCGCGCACGTACAGGGCGGTGAGGTCCTGCGGGGTGGCGCGTGCGGCGGGGTCGAGCTGGACCATGACGTTGTATTGCTCGCCTTCCTGCTTGAAGCGGGTGATTTCGCGTCCGCCGAGCAGGGTTTCCAGCGTGCGGCCGATGGTGTCGATGCCGACGCCCATCTGCGCGGCCTTGTCGCGGTTGATCTCGACCTTGAGCTGCGGCTTGTTGAGCTTGAGGTCGCTGTCGGCGTTGGTGAGGCCCGGATAGGCGCGCACCTTGGTCATCAAGGCTTCGACTGCCGTGTCGAGTTCGGCGTAGCTGGGCGCCTGCACCACGAATTGCAGCGGCGGGTTGCGGAAGCTCTGGCCGAGCGAGGGCGGGTTGATCGGGAAGGCGAGCACGCCCGGCATGCCCATGAACATCTGCGGGCCGAGGCCTTCGGTGATCGCCATCTGGCTGCGGCTGCGTTCTTCCCACGGTTTCAGCATCACGAACGACAGCGCGCTGTTGACCGGGTTGGGGCGCTCCAGGCCGGGGGCAACCACGACGAAGGCGGTGTTCACCTCGGGCACGCCCTGGTACATGCCTTCGAGCTGGCGCGCGTACTGGTCGGTGTATTCCAGGGTGGAGCCTTCGGGCGCCAACATGAAGCCGATGAAGAAGCCGCGATCCTCGGTCGGTGCCAGTTCCGATTTGAGTGATTTCAGCAAGCCGAATGCGGCCACCGCGACCAGCACGAATACCAGCGTGACGATCAGCGGATGTTTGACCACGCGGGTGACGCCGCGGGTGTAGGCGGTGTTGATCCCGTTCAGCACGCGTTCGCCCAGGTTGAACAGGGCGCTATGGCGCGTTTCGTGGCGCAGGATGCGGCTTGCCATCATCGGCGTCAGGGTGAGCGCGACAAAGCCGGATACCAGCACGGCGCCTGCCACGGTCAGCGCAAATTCGGTGAACAGCTTGCCGGTGTTGCCTTCGGCAAAGGCCAGCGGCGCAAATACCGCGGCCAGCGTGAGTGTCATCGCCAGCACCGCGAAGCCGATCTCCCTTGAGCCTTTCAGCGCAGCCTCGTACGGCGGCATGCCTTCCTCGATGTGGCGGTAGATGTTTTCCAGCATCACGATGGCGTCGTCCACCACCAGGCCGATCGCCAGCACCAGCCCGAGCAGGGTCAGCACGTTGATGGTGAAGCCCATGGCCGAGAGGAAAATGAACGCGCCGATCAGCGACACCGGGATGGTGACGAACGGAATCAGGGTGGCGCGCCAGTTGCGCAGGAACAGGAAGATGACGCCGACCACCAGCACCATCGCCTCGAGCATGGTGGTGTAGACGGCATCGATCGACTTTTCGATGAAGATCGAGCTGTCGAACGCGACCTTGAGCTGCATGCCTTCTGGCAAAGCCGCTTCCAGGCGCGGCACTTCGGCCTTGATCGCGCGTGCGACTTCCAGCGTGTTGGCGGTCGACTGCTTGACGATGCCGAGGCCCACGGCGGCGCGGCCGTTGACGCGGACGATGTTGCGGGCGTCTTCGGCGCCGATTTCGGCGCGGCCAACGTCGGCCAGTCGCACCAGCGCGCCGCCACTATCGCGGATGATGACCTGCTCAAATTCGGCCGGCGTGCGCAGGTCGGTTTGGGCCAGCACGGAAAACTCGCGCATCTGGCTTTCAATGCGGCCCGAGGGCAGTTCGGTATTCTGGCTGCGCAACGCAGCTTCGACATCCTGTACCGTCACGCCCAATGCGGCCATGCGGCTGGGATCAAGCCACAGCCGCATGGCGTAGCGGCGACCCCCGCCAACGATGACCGAGGCCACGCCGGGCAGGGTTTTCAGCTGGTCGGCCACGACGCGGTCGGCGTAGTCGGTGATTTCCAGCGGCGTTTGGGTGGCGCTGGAAAATGCCAGCCAGATGATGGCCTGGGCGTCGGCCTCGATCTTGGCCACCACCGGGTCCTGCGCCTCATTGGGGAGTGCACCGCGCACCCGCGCCACACGGTCGCGCGCGTCGTTGGCGGCGGCTTCCGGGTCGCGCGACTGCACAAACTCCACGGTGATCTGGCTGACTTCCTCGCGGCTCACCGATTTGATGGTGCGGATGCCCTCGATGCCCGAGAGCGAATCCTCCAGCGGCTTGGTGATCTGGCTTTCCATCACCTCGGCCGAGGCGCCGGGGTAGACCGTGCGCACCGACACCACCGGCGCGTCGATGTTGGGGTATTCCCGCACCGGCAGGCGGTCGAAGGCAATCAGGCCGATCAGGATGATGAGCAGGCTCATCACGGTGGCCAGCACCGGGCGGCGGATGGAAATATCTGAGAGGATCATGGTTCAGTCTTCGTGGAGTGTGGGCACGGTCTGATCAGCGCGGCTTGCCGGCCTGCATTTTCTTCATCATCTGCGCAGCCTGATCCAGCGTCACCACCGGTATGCCGGGGCGCAGCTTGATCTGGCCGTCGAGCACGACGGTGTCGCCCACTTGCACGCCGGAGACGATTTCGACCCGGCCGGGCTCACGCTTGCCCAGCACCACCTTGCGCAGTTCGGCCTTGCCGTCGATTGCCAGGAAGACGTAGCTGCCATCCGGCTTCGGCACGATGACCTGTTCGGGCAGCAGGATGGCGCGGGTCTTGCCGCCGAGGTCGGCGGTGGCGCGGGCGAACATGCCGGGCTTGAGGTTGCCTGCCGGGTTGGCGATGCGGGCGCGCACCCGCACGTTGCGGCTCACCGGATCGACCACCGGGTCGATGGCGTGCACCTTGCCGCTGAAGGTTTGCCCGGGAAGGGCATCAAAGGTCAGCGAGATGGGCAGGCCGATGCGTACCAGCGACAGATAGGTTTCGGGAACCGGCACTTCCAGTTTCAGGTTGCCAAGCGCATCCAGCCGCACAATGTCGTCACCCTTTTTGACATAGGCACCGGGGCTGACCTGGCGCAGCCCGACCACCCCGGCGAATGGCGCGCGGATCACAGTCTTGTCGAGCGCGACCTGTTCCTGCTGGCGCCGTGCGCGCAGGATGTCGAGGTTGGCGCGTGCTTCGTCGAGCGCCTGCCGGGAAATGAAGTTCTGTGCGACCAGATCTTCGCTGCGCTTATAGCGGCTTTCCGCCAGTTTGAGGTCGGCCTGGGCCGCAGCCAGACGGGCACGCGGCTCGGCGGAATCAAGCACCACCAGCACGGCGCCTTTCTTGACCGGCTGGCCTTCCTTGAACAGCAGCTTGTCGATGCGGCCGTCGATTTCCGGGCGCAGGACGACGCTGTCCTCGGCGATCAGGGCGCCGACCGCATTGACGGTGTTGGAGACCGGCGTCTCGCTCACTTTCATCATGTTGACCGGGATGAAGGGGGGGCCGCCTGCCTGGGCGAAAGCGAGTGCAGGTATGAATAGCAGGATGAACAGGGCGCGCATGGCAGATTCCGCAAAAGAACAGGGGAGTTCGACAGGTTTGCACCTTAGCAGGTCCGGGATGAAACAAAAACCGTATGAATGGGTCAGCCATGTCATGGTTTGTAAGGAATCATGCCCTTGCTCCGACTGTCCGGTAAGACCATTTTTAATCCGATAGGACTGAATCATGCTGATCCGACCACCCAATGACATTTTGTCGTCTGAAATCACGCCTCACGAGGTGTATCGGGAACGCCGCCGCTTCATGCAGGGCATGGGCGTGCTGGCAGCAGGGGCCGCCCTGGGGGTTGCGGCCGATGCGGAGGCGGGTGTCAGACTGGCAGGCGTACGCGGCAGCGCCTACACGTTGAACGAAGAGAAAACGCCCTACAAGTCAGTGACTACTTATAACAACTTCTATGAGTTTGGCACTGGCAAGAGCGATCCGGCCGAGAATGCCGGGCACTTTAAAACGCGGCCATGGACGGTGGCGGTCGAGGGTGAAGTCGGCAAACCCGGCGTGTATGACATCGATTCGCTGCTGAAGCTCGCCCCGCTGGAAGAGCGCGTTTACCGGATGCGTTGCGTGGAAGGCTGGTCGATGGTGATCCCGTGGGTGGGTTTTCCGCTGCATGAAATCATCCGTCGCGCGAATCCAACCGGTAATGCCAAATACGTCGAGTTCGTCACGCTGCACGATCCCGGACAGATGCCGGGGCAACGTTCACGCGTGCTCGACTGGCCCTATGTCGAGGGTTTGCGGATGGATGAGGCGATGAACCCGCTGACGCTGCTGGCGGTGGGACTGTACGGCGAGGTGCTGCCCAACCAGAATGGTGCACCGATCCGGCTGGTGGTGCCGTGGAAGTATGGTTTCAAGAGCGCCAAGTCCATCGTCAAGATCCGCTTTGTCGAGAAACAGCCGCTGACCGCCTGGATGAAGGCAACGCCCAGCGAGTATGGCTTCTATTCCAACGTCAATCCGCAGGTCGACCATCCGCGCTGGAGCCAGGCCAAGGAACGCCGCATCGGCGAGTTCTTCAAGCGCGATACCCTGATGTTCAATGGCTACGGCGCGCAGGTTGCACAGATGTACCGGGGCATGGATCTGAAAAGGTATTTCTGATGAGGCGTGTTTTTCATAACCCCAGGTTCTGGCTGTTTGCCGTCTGCATGCTGCCGCTGACGCGGCTGATTGTTCTGGGTTTCAGTGGTGGGCTGGGCGCCAATCCGATCGAGTTCATCACCCGTTCCCTTGGCACCTGGACGCTGGTCGGATTGATGGTGACGCTGTCGGTCACGCCCTTGCGGCGTCTGACCGGCCGTAGCGAACTGATTCGTTACCGGCGCATGCTGGGGTTGTTTGCATTCTTCTATGCCTGCCTGCATTTTGTCACCTACATCTGGCTGGATCAGTTTTTCGACCCGGCAGCGATTGTCAAGGACATCGTCAAACGGCCTTTCATTACGGTGGGGTTTGCGGCTTTCGTTCTGCTTGTACCGCTTGCCCTGACGTCGACTCACGCCATGATGCGGCGCCTGGGTCGTCGTTGGCAGCAACTGCACCGCCTGGTTTACGCCATCGCCATGCTGGGCGTGATCCACTATCTCTGGCTGGTGAAGAAAGACCTGACCGACCCGCTGATCTACGCAGTGGTCCTTACGCTGCTGTTGGTGCTGCGTTTGCCATGGGTTGTACATGCGCTGCAGGCAGCTCGCAACAGTCGCAGGGTGTCGCCCCAGTCGTGATTACGCCGGGACGGGGTTGCCGGCCATGAAACGCGGGCAATAAAAAACGGGGGACAAGCCCCCGTTTCAGATTGGGCAGTGCCCGACCTGTTAGAGCCCGAAAGGCTTGATGACCGGTACCGCCGGTGCGGGGGCAGCTGCAGGAGCAGGTGCGGGTTTGGCGGCAGGAGCCGCTTTCTTCGCAACAGGCTTCTTCGCTGCTGGCGCTGCTTTTTTGGCTACGGG
>JAIOJU010000282.1 GCA_019911765.1 Thiobacillus sp. | reverse complement strand
GTGCTGTTCTCGGTGCTGTCGCCGCATGCCGAGCCGGGAACGGCGCAGTACGTGAGCCTGGCGCTGACACTGACGTTTCTGGTGGGGATCATCCAGCTGGTGATGGGGCTTGCGCGCATGGGCACGCTGGTCAACTTCATCTCGCATTCGGTGGTGACCGGTTTCACCGCCGGTGCGGCGATCCTGATCGCCACCAATCAGGTGAAGCATTTCTTCGGCGTGGAGATTGCGCGCGGGACGTCGTTCAGCGACACCTGGAGCACCCTGTTCAGCCAGTTCGACCAGGTTCAGCCGGGGGTAATGGGGGTGGCGACCCTGACGCTGCTGCTGGGCATCGCGGTGAAGCAGTATCTGCCGAAGTGGCCCTACATGATTGTAGCGATGCTGGGTGGTTCGGCTGCAGCCGCCGCACTCAGCGCCTGGCAGGGCCTGCAGCTGTCCACGGTGGGCGCGCTGCCGGCAAGCCTGCCGCCGCTGTCGGCGCCGGCGCTGGATGGCGAAAGCATCCGCGCGGTGGCGTCCGGGGTGATCGCGGTGACGCTCCTGGCGCTGACCGAGGCGGTGTCGATCGCCCGTGCGCTGGCGGCACGCTCCGGCCAGCACGTGGACGGCAACCAGGAATTCATCGGCCAGGGCATGTCGAACCTCGCCGGTGCGTTCTTCTCCGGTTATGTCGCCACCGGCTCGTTCAACCGCAGCGGCGTGAACTACGCAGCCGGCGCCAAGACCCCGCTGGCGGCAATGATGGCGGGCTTCTTCCTGCTGCTGGTGGTACTGCTGGTGGCGCCGTGGGCGCGCTTCCTGCCCAACGCCGCCATGGCCGGCATCCTGTTCCTGGTGGCCTGGGGCCTGATCGACTTCAAGGAGATCGCCCACACCATCAAGACCAGCCGCACCGAATTCGCCATCATGGTCGCCACCTTCGCGTCCACGCTGTTCCTGACGCTGGAGGAGGCCATCATCATCGGCGTGCTGATGTCGCTGTCCATGTATCTGGCACGCACCTCCAAGCCGCAGGTGCGCGAGCGTGCGCCCAATCCGCACAACCGGAAACGCAAGTTCACCGACGCCGTCAATGCGCCGGGCTGCCCGCAACTGCGCTTCGTGCGCATCGACGGCTCGCTGTTCTTCGGCGCCACCGCGCACGTGCGCGAAATGCTGGCCGTCCAGGATCTGGCCCACCCCGAGCAGAAGCACGTGGCGATCATCGCGCACGGCATCAACTTCCTCGACCTCGCGGGCGCCGAAGCCCTGGCCGACGAAGCGCGGCGGCGGCGCCAGGCCGGCGGTGGCCTTTATCTCATCGGCGTCAAGGACACGGTGCAGGAACAGCTGGCGGTAAGCGGCGCCCTGAAAACGATCGGCGGCGCCAACCTGTTCGATTCCAAGACCGAAGCCATCGCCGAAATCTATCGCCGCCTCGACCGCGATGTCTGCTGCAACTGCAGCGCACGCATTTTCCGCGAATGCGCACCGGTGCAGATCGAGACGTCCGGGCATTTTCATCCCTTTACCCCTGCAGGAGCCCAACCATGAAAACCCGTCAACGCATTCTGGTTCCCTTCACCCACGGCCACAGCGGTTCGGCCTTGCTGCGCCGCGCCAGCGAGCTCGCCGCATCCGGAGAAGCGGAACTGCTGGTGGTGAGCGTGCTCGACACGCGGTCCGGCTTTGAGTCCGACGGGCCTGCCGGAAGCCTGCCGGGCGAGCGCGCCGCGCGCCTCGCGCCGGCGGAGCAGAAACGACTTGAGTACGACCTGACACGCCACGGCCTCGAGCGTGCCCAGGCCACCGTGATCTGGGGCGAGCCGCGCGCGGCGCTGTCCGCCCTGATCCGTAGCTGGCGTCCCGACCTGGTCGTGTGTGATAACCGGACGCGCCGCATGCTGCCCGCCCGGACCAGCCAGGACGGTCCGGAGATGGTGAGGATCGGCCGCAACAATACCTTTGCGCGTCTGGCTGAATTTTTCTATCCGCGGGCCGAGGGGCATGCCTGATCAGGGACACCCATCCTGCGCAGGCGCAGAGTCACGGCTTCACGACGCACGCCGGATTTCAGCCTCGGCGCACCCCTCGAACCCATTCCAGCCAGCTGTTTTTCAGTAACGCAACAAGAAGGAAACCATCATGATTCGCCGCAATCCGCGAGGCGACCTGCCGGTCGTCCACAACACCGCGTTTGTCGATCCCACCGCGATCCTCTGTGGCCACATCATCGTTGGCGAGAATGTGTTCATCG
>JAIOJU010000025.1 GCA_019911765.1 Thiobacillus sp. | reverse complement strand
TCGCCAATCTGGCCGGCTCGGCCTTCTACAGACGATACGCCGGTACGCTGAACGGGTTTGGCCCCTATGCGGAGCAATTCTCCGCAGTTATGTCGCAATTGACTGGAACCCCCACCCTCAGGAAAACGACGCTGCTTCCGTGGAGGAAGCTGTTTCCCCACAATGGCCAAGCGCTACTGGCCGATAGGCCGAAATGGTGCCCGGAATGTCTGAGTCACCAACATATGGCCGATGAAACGTCATGGCATCCCTTGGCGTGGTCCTTCAAAACGCTTCGTTGGTGTTCCACTCATCGTTGCGAGCTTGAGGACGCTTGCCCGCACTGCGGCAAGAGCCAGCCATTCATACCTCGGCATCCGGATTTAGCTGCTTGTAATCATTGCGGTCGATTCCTGGGTGGGCAAAGAGTACCGCGGGGCGTTCCCGAGTTTGACCTCTGGCTGGCTGATGCGGTGGGCGGCATGGTGATGCACCAGGCGCGGGACGGTTTTGCGCCAACAGCCCAGGAATTCATGGATTACCTCCGTGATCAGGTATCCCGGGTGACGAATGGAAACCGGGCGGCGTTCTGCAGGCAGCTCGGCTTGAACGATCGCGCCCTGAATAATTGGCTTTCCAAAGGCGAACGTCCGAGTTTTTCCCAGTTCATGGCCATCTGCTATGGCCTGGACATCATGCCTACGGAAATTTTCGGTTCGGCGCCGGGGGTGATTCCGGTAACGGCGCTTCGCCATCCAGAAAAGATTCTGACGCGAAAAGCTTCCGCAAAACGAAGTGCCGACGAGCTACTTCACATTGAAAATCGCCTGAAGGAAATGGTTGCTGAACGCCAGGGCTTGCCGGTCACGAAAATTGCCGCTGAACTTGGAGTCGGTGTGAGTTTTTTGAAATATCGGTTTCGAGAGCTGTGCGACCAACTGTCAAAACTGCATAGAGAGATAAGAACTCAACGGTCCGTTCAGCATCGGCAACAACAAGTCGAAAGGGTGGCGGAAATCGTGAGGGAGGTGCGGTCTGCTGGCATATACCCGTCACGGCGCAAGATTAATACTCGGCTAAGGCAGGAAAAGATGTCATTGGCGCAGCCTCACATCGCATCGGCATACAGGAAGGCGTGCGAGGAGTACTAAGTGCCGTTGTGAAATCCGGACGGCACATCGTATGCATGGAAGCATATTCTTGCCCCCCGATTTGGAAGCATAACCTTGCCAAGTGGCAAGGTTATGCTTCCCGGGACAGGGACAAAATCAGGCCTGTATGAATATGGTGGACCGAATGAGGATCGAACTCACGACCTCCGCATTGCGAACGCGGCGCTCTCCCAGCTGAGCTATCGGCCCGATGCGGGAAATTATAGCGTCAGCGCTTGACGGCGGGTAGGGCCGCCAGCCGTCCGGGTAGATTGGGCAGGTGGTGTGCCGTCAACCAGCCGAGCAGAACGCCGCCGCTGTTGGCAAGGGCATCGAGCACATCGGGCTGGCGGTGGGGCGTGAGGCCTTGCAGCAGTTCGATAACGATGCCGAGCAAGACGACGGCCACGGCAAGTTTCCAGCGGTTACGGGTGATCAGTTGCGCCCACCAGAACATCAATACGGCATACCCCGTCAGGTGAACGATCTTGTCGCTGTGTCCGCCGCTTTCGTTCAGAACCGGAGGGATCAGTGATACCACCAGGGTCACGACGATGCCGAGCCAGCCGCACAGCAACCAGAGGCGCTGCCAGTTGAGGGAATGCTGGACGTGTGCTGTCATGCCTGCTGCGGTTTTGGCTGATGCTGCGCCCAGCGCAGCATCAGCACGCCGGCAATGACCATCGGCACTGACAGCCACTGCCCCATGGAGAGGCCGAGCCCGAGCAGGCCCAGATAACTGTCCGGCTCGCGGGCGAATTCGGCGAGGAAGCGGAAGCCGCCGTAGCCGATCAGGAATACGCCGGAAATAGCGCCGACCGGGCGTGGCTTGCGCGCAAACCACCACAGCAGGGCAAACAGCAGCAGGCCTTCACCCATGAATTGATAGAGCTGCGAGGGATGCCGCGCGATGCCGTCGGCTGCCTGCGGAAACACCATGCCCCAGGGCAGGTCGGTGGCACGGCCCCACAGTTCGCCGTTGATGAAGTTGCCAAGCCGTCCGGTGGCCAGGCCCAGCGGAACCAGCGGGGCGATGAAGTCGGTGACGGCGAGCCAGCGCAGCTTGCGGGTGTGGGCAAACAGGGCCATGGCGATGATGACGCCAAGAAAACCGCCGTGAAAACTCATGCCGCCTTCCCATACCTTGAAGATGTCGAGCGGGTGGGCGAGGTATTCCATGGGCTTGTAGAACAGCACGTAGCCGAGCCGCCCGCCCAGCACCACGCCGAGCACGCCGAAGAACAGCACATCGTCGAGCATTTTGGGCGACCAGGCGCTCCAGGGCCGGTTGGCGATGCACCAGCGCCCGAGCAGGATGAACTGCGCAAACGCGGCCAGATACATCAGGCCATACCAGTGGATGGCGACAGGGCCGAGCTGCAGGGCAATGGGATCGAATTGCGGATGGATGAGCATGAGGTGTCCGGGTTAGAGCGGCGCGGGTAAAATATCCGGCTGATTATAAATTGCCTGAGTGACCATCATGCCTGACTACCGTTCCTGGACAACCACCCGTGGCCGCAACATGGCGGGGGCGCGTGCGCTGTGGCGCGCCACCGGCATGAAGGATGGCGACTTCAGCAAGCCGATCATCGCGATTGCCAACTCGTTCACCCAGTTCGTGCCCGGCCATGTGCATCTGAAGGACATGGGCCAGCTGGTGGCGCGCGAGATCGAGGCAGCGGGTGGCGTGGCGAAGGAGTTCAACACGATTGCGGTCGACGATGGCATTGCGATGGGCCATGGCGGCATGTTGTATTCGCTGCCGAGCCGCGACCTGATCGCCGACTCGGTCGAATACATGGTCAACGCACATTGCGCCGACGCGCTGGTGTGCATATCCAACTGCGACAAGATCACCCCGGGCATGCTCAATGCCGCACTGCGCCTGAACATTCCGACCGTGTTCGTCTCCGGCGGGCCGATGGAAGCGGGCAAGGTGATCTGGGAATCCAAGACAATCAAGCTCGATCTGGTCGATGCCATGGTGTCGGCGGCCGACCCTGCGTTCAGCGACAAGCAGGTCAATGAACTCGAGCGTTCGGCCTGCCCGACCTGCGGTTCGTGCTCGGGCATGTTTACCGCCAACTCGATGAACTGCCTGACCGAGGCACTGGGCTTGTCCTTGCCCGGCAACGGTTCGCTGCTGGCGACGCACGCCGACCGCAAGAACCTGTTTCTCGCCGCCGCCCGCCTGGTTGTGAAAAATGCGCGGCGCTATTACGAGCACAACGACACCAGCGTGTTGCCGCGCGCCATCGCCAGCTTCGACGCGTTCGAGAATGCTGTCGCACTCGACATCGCCATGGGCGGCTCGACCAATACCGTGCTGCATCTGCTGGCCGCCGCACACGAAGCCGGCGTTGATTTCACGATGGCCGACATCGACCGCATGAGCCGTCGCGTGCCGCATTTGTCCAAGGTGGCGCCGTCGATCCAGACCTATCACATGGAAGACGTACACCGCGCCGGTGGCGTGATGGCGATTCTGGGCGAGCTGGAGCGTGGCGGCCTGGTGCATCGCGATCTGCCGACCGTGTTGTGCAAGTCGATGGGTGAGCAGATCGACACCTACGACATCCGTCGCACCACCGACAAGGACGTGAAGGAATATTTCCGTGCCGCGCCCGGTGGCGTGCTGACGCAGACTGCATTTTCGCAAAGCCGGCGTTTTGCCACGCTGGATGACGACCGGGTGAATGGTTGCCTGCACGACATCGAGCACGCCTATTCCAAAGACGGCGGCCTGGCCGTGCTGTACGGCAACCTCGCGGCCGACGGCTGCATCGTCAAGACTGCCGGTGTCGACGAGAGCATCTGGACATTCTCCGGCCCGGCGCGCGTGTTCGAATCGCAGGACGCGGCGGTGGAAGCCATTCTCGGTGACAGGATTGTCGCTGGCGACGTGGTGGTGATTCTCTACGAAGGCCCGCGCGGCGGCCCCGGCATGCAGGAAATGCTGTACCCGACCTCGTACCTGAAATCCAAGGGTCTCGGCAAAGTCTGCGCGCTGGTCACCGACGGCCGCTTCTCCGGCGGCACCTCGGGTTTGAGCATCGGCCACGCCTCGCCCGAAGCGGCCGAAGGCGGCACCATCGGCCTGGTGCAGGAAGGCGACATCATCGAAATCGACATTCCCAATCGCAGCATCAACGTGGCGCTGTCCGACGCTGAAATCGAGCGCCGTCGCGCCGTCATGGATGCGAAGGGTGCCCACGCCTGGAAGCCGGTCAACCGGGTGCGGGCGGTGTCGCACGCACTGCGGGCGTATGCTGCAATGGCGACGTCAGCGGCGTTTGGCGCGGTGCGTGACGTCAGCCTGGTCGAGCACCCGAGCGAGGCGCAGATCCACGCCGACCCGCTGTCACGTTTTGCCATCCCCGGCCAGTTGAGCTTCCGCGAAGGCGCCGGCGGACTGAGCTACGCCGACATCGACAACCACGGCGGCCGTGCAACCATCTGTTTGCAGGGCGCGCACGTGGTGAGTTTCCGTCCCAAGTCGCAACAGGAGCCGGTGGTGTGGGTGTCCGATGCGGCCAAGTTCGCACCGGGCAAATCCATCCGTGGCGGCGCGCCGGTGTGCTGGCCATGGTTCGGCGCGCATGCCAGCGAAGCGTCGTTCCCCGCACACGGCTTTGCCCGTACCGTGCCGTGGACGGTCGTTGGCAGCCGCAAGCGCAACGATGCCAAGACCGAACTCACGCTGCAGCTGGCCGACAGCGAGCAGACCCGCAAGCAGTGGCCACACGCCACCCGGCTGACGCTCACCGTCATCGTCGGCGACAAGCTGGAACTGCAGCTGGCCACCACCAACCTCGGCGACCAGTCAATGCAGATCGGCGAAGCGCTGCACACCTACCTGCAGATCAGCGATGTCGGCAGCGTGAAGATCACCGGTCTGGAAGGCTGCACGTTCCACGACAAGGTCGACAACTTCGCCAGGAAAAAGCAGTCCGGTGCCATCGCGCTGAAGAGCGAAGTCGACCGCGTCTACGTCAACACCCCGGCCGCATGCGTGATCGAGGATGCCGGCCTCAATCGCCGCATCCGCATCGCCAAGACCGGTTCGCTGTCCACCATCGTGTGGACGCCGTGGACCGAGAAGGCCGGGCAGATGGGCGACATGGGCAAAGGCAAATCGGGCACCGGCTGGCGCGAGATGGTGTGCGTGGAATCAGCCAACGCGATGGATAACCTCGTCACCGTGGCGCCGGGCGAAACGCATACGCTGGCGGTGACGTACAGCGTGGAGGCGCTGTAGTTTTTTTGTCCGCGAAGGACGCGAAGAGACGCAAAGAAAACCCAAGCGGTTTTGCAGGGGGCTTGAAGAATTTCTTCGTGCGCCTTCGCGTCCTTCGCGGACAACAATTTTTCAACAGGGAGACAGCATGCGCGTGATTCTGGTGGCGAACCCCAAGGGCGGCAGCGGCAAGACGACGCTGTCGATCAATCTGGCTGGCTATCTGGCCTCGCAGGGGCAGCGCGTGGCGATGCTCGATCTGGACAGGCAGAAATCGGCCAGCCAGTGGCTGGCGATACGTGACTCAGGCCTGCCGAAGATTGATTTGCTGCGGGATGGGCAAAAGGGCGGTGGCGACTGGCTGGTGATCGATTCGCCCGCCGGGCTGCATGGCAAGAACCTCGAGCGGGCGCTGAAACTGGCGCACAAGGTGGTGGTGCCGATTGCACCTTCGCTGTTCGACATTCGTGCCAGCCAGGAATTTCTGGCGGCGCTGCATGCCGAAAAAGCGGCGCGCAAGGGCCAGGGCTTCGTCAGTGTGGTCGGCATGCGGGTCGATGCGCGTACCCGTGCAGGCGTGACACTGGAGCAGTTCATGGCGCAGCAGAAACTGCCGGTGCTGGCGCATCTGCGCAACACCCAGCATTACGTCAACGCGGCGTTTGAAGGCAAGAGCCTGTTTGATTTGCCGCACCATGTCGCCGAGCGCGACATTGAACAGTGGCGGGACCTGATCGACTGGCTGAATCGTTAAGGCTGTATAGCCAGTCGAGTAGGCTTTAGGGAAACACTGATTTATTCGCGCTTCGTCATTCCGGCGAAAGCCGGAATCCAGTTAAATCAAGGTGCTGGACCCCGGCTTTCGCCGGGGTGACGAATCAATCAGCGTTTTCTTAGTGCGTGGCCGGCTTCATCAGGTTGACCACCTGCGGTTGGGTCACGCGGGTTGACGAGCACGATCCATCGACGGTCGCGCCCAGTTGCTGCTCGGCCTCGTGCAGCAGGTTGATCACATCCACATAGAACTTGTCGTCCGCCATCATGCGCGCGGTGCGGCCGCCCTCGTTGGTCGCGAGCACGTCGGCGCCGTTGTTGATCAGCCATTCCACCACCGAGGCATCGCCGCCGCCGGCCGCCAGCATCAGCGGGGTGATGCCGAAGAAAATGGCCTCGTTGAGCGAGGCGCCCGCTTCATGCAGGACTTCGGTGACTTCGACGTAACCGCGTTCGGTTTCGCCGTTATAGGATGCCTTGGCGAGTGCGGTCCAGCCTTGCGGTGATTTGGCATGGACGTCGGCGCCCGCGGCGATCAGCACCTTGACGGCGTCAAGGTGGCCTTCGCGGGCGGCGTGCATCAATGGGGTTTCGCCTGCTTCATCGGTGGCGGCATGACTGCTGCCGGCGTCGAGCAGTTGCTTGATTTTCTCGGCATCACCCGACTGGGCGGCGGCGAATAATTCCTGGGACATGAGGGGGTCTCCTGCAGGTTACGGACGGCAACAAGCGTACAATAGTTGACTGATTTAATCAACTATTGTCCACCATGCCCAACCGTCTTGCTAGCGAATCCAGTCCTTACCTGTTGCAGCACGCCGACAATCCGGTCGACTGGTATCCGTGGGGGCAAGAAGCGCTGGAAAAGGCGCGCCGCGAGGACAAGCCCATCCTGCTGTCGATCGGCTATTCCGCCTGTCACTGGTGTCATGTGATGGCGCATGACTGCTTCGAGGACGCAGACGTGGCCGCGGTGATGAATCGCCTGTTCGTCAACATCAAGGTCGACCGCGAAGAGCGTCCCGACCTCGACCAGATTTACCAGTCGGCACATCAGTTGCTGACCCAGCGCGGCGGCGGCTGGCCGCTGACGATGTTTCTGACGCCGGACCAGACGCCGTTTTTTGCCGGAACGTATTTCCCCAGGACACCCCGGTACCAACTGCCGGCATTTCCCGATCTGATGGAGAACATCGCGCGTGCCTGGAACGAACGGCGCGGCGACGTGTTGGCGCAAAATGAAGCCGTGCGCGCCGCACTCGCACAGCAGCAACCCGTTCAGGGCGATCAGATGGAAGCGGGCGCAGAATTGTTTGCCCGGGCCGTGGACGATCTTGCGCAGGCATTCGATCCGGTGTGGGGCGGCTTCTCGCGCGCGCCAAAGTTTCCGCGCCCAGGCGAACTGTTGTTCCTGCTGCGTGAGGCGCAACGCAGCAACCATGAACAGGCGCGTGAGATGGCACTGTTTACCTTGCGCAAGATGGCGTCCGGCGGGGTACGCGACCAGCTGGGCGGCGGCTTTTGCCGCTACTCGGTCGATGCGCAGTGGGCGATTCCGCATTTTGAAAAAATGCTCTACGACAACGGTCCGCTGCTGCATCTCTACGCCGACGCCTGGGCGCTGACCGGCGATGCCTTGTTCAGGGAAACTGCCGATGATCTGGTCGGCTGGCTGCTGCGCGAGATGCGTGCGCCGGGCGGCGGCTTTTATTCCGCGCTGGATGCCGATAGCGAAGGCCACGAAGGCAAATTCTATGTGTGGACGCCAGACGAAGTCCGCGAACTGTTGAGCGGCGAGGAATATGCGGTGGCCGCAACGGTGTACGGATTCAATCTGCCCGCGAATTTTGAAAACAGTCGCTGGAATCCCATCCTGGCGTGTTCGCTGGACGACGCTGCCAGCAAGCTTGAACTGTCCGGGGAGGTGGCGGCAGCATTGCTGGAAAGTGCCCGCAAAAAACTGTTTGCCGGGCGGGAAGCCCGCGTCAAGCCGGGCCGCGACGACAAGCAGCTCACCAGCTGGAATGCCTTGATGATTGCCGGGCTGGCCCATGCCGGGCGCGTGATGGGTCGGCCTGACTGGATCGATGCCGCACAGGCGGCGATCGATTTCCTGCACCAAAACCTGTGGCGTGACGGGCGTCTGCTCGCCAGCTACAAGCAGGGCGAAGCGCGGCTGAATGCCTACCTCGATGACTACGCCTTTTTGCTCGATGCCTTGCTGGAAAGCATGCAGGCCGCTTACCGCGCAGCCGACATGGTGTGGGCGCAGGAACTGGCCGATATTTTGTTGGGCCATTTCGAAGACACCGGGCAGGGCGGTTTTTTCTTTACCAGCCATGATCACGAAGCGCTGATCATTCGCCCCAAGCCGGGTTACGACAATGCCACGCCATCGGGCAACGGCATCGCCGCATTCGCCCTGCAGCGTCTGGGTTGTCTGCTGGGCGAGCCGCGTTATCTTGAGGCCAGCATGCGCTGCCTGCGCGTGTTTCAAGCGCAATTGATCCAGCAGCCCATAGCCTACCCGACCCTGCTGGCCGCGCTGGATGAAAGTCTGGCACCCGCGCGCGTGATCGTGCTGCGTGGTCCGCAAGCCGCATTGCGTGAATGGTCAGCCAAACTGGCGCCCAAGCTCGGCGTGCGCGACATGGTGCTGGCATTGCCCAATGGCACGGATTGTCCAGCGGCCCTGGCGAAGCCCGAATCCGATCGCCCCACCGCCTGGATCTGTCACGGGTCAGCATGCCTGCCACCGATTGCCGACCTCTCGACTTTGTCGATTGAACTGGCTTGCCGGTAATTTTTATTTTGAACCCAGGAGGACGATAGCCATCAGATAAAACGTTGGTTGTTTTTAAGGAGACCTTGATGAGCACGCATTCTGACCCCACCGTTTTTCACACACGGACCGCACAGATGAATCTGCCGGGCATCCGCCGGCTGTCCATCAGGCAACCGCTGCACTGGCTGCAGGCCGGGGGCCGGGACCTGCTGAAGGCGTGGCCGATCAGCCTTTTTTATGGCGTGACATTTGCCTTGATCGGTTACGCGCTGGTTCATGGCGCGTGGACCAGGCCGCATCTTGCGATGGCCCTGACTTCAGGTTTTTTGTTTGTGGCACCGGTGTTGGCCACCGTGTTTTATTCCCTCAGTCATCGACTGGAACAGGATCGTAAATTGCCCAATCTTTTTGCACCCCTGCTGTCGTGGCGCGCCAATCCCATATCGCTGGGCCTGTATGCCCTGATGCTGGTATTCATCCTCACGATCTGGGAGCGTACTTCGGCCATTCTGGTGGGCTTGTTTCTGAATGAGTCAGGCATAGGCAGCCTGTCTGATTTGATCAGTCTGGAAGCGGTGCAGCAACACACCGGGTTCATGCTGACGTATCTGGCATTTGGCGGTGTTTTGGCGTTGGCAGTGTTCAGCCTGTCGGTGGTGTCCTTGCCCATGCTGTTGCACCGCAAGGTTGATTTTGCAACCGCCATGGTGACCAGTTTCACGACGGTTAAAGTGAATTTTGCGGTCATGTTGCTTTGGGGCGCACTGATCGCTGGTTTGATTGCTGTCGGTGTGGCTACCGATTTTATTGCCATGGCCGTGATTTTCCCCTGGCTGGGACATGCCAGCTGGCATGCCTACCGCGCACTGATTGAGCGGGAATAACAATGCTTTACGCGGTTTGGTAGCAAATAACCAATCAGGCGTATTGCGCGGGAGCCGATAATCTTTAATATTGACAGCGCGAAAGTGCAAACGCGCCAAACCGACCCCCCCGATGGAGAACTGAAAATGATGAAAACAGTAATGATGACTGCAGCGTCTGCTGCCCTGTTGATGCTGTCCGGCATGGCTTCCGCCGACCAGGCGCTGGCCCAGAAAAATGCCTGTATGTCCTGCCATAGCGTGGACAAGAAGATTGTCGGCCCGGCGTTCAAGGACGTGGCCAAGCGATATGCTGGCAACAAAGGCGCTGAAAACAAGCTGGTCGCCAAGGTGAAGGCGGGCGGCAAGGGTGTGTGGACCAAGGAACTGGGTGCAGAAATCCCTATGCCGCCGAATCCGCAAGTCAGCGATGCCGATGCTCACAAGATCGTAGCCTGGGTGCTGGGCCTGAAATAAGTCAGAGGCCACCCGAAAAAGGCCGGCGCATGCGCCGGCCTTTGTTTTTGCGGCTGGCCGGTTCCCCCTTAAGTTTGTTATCGTGGCGGGCAATAACAAATTCCAAAGGGGGAACGGTAGTGATCCATCCATGCTTTCTGGCCGCAGTTGCTGGCCTGTTGTTTCCGCAGATGGCCCAGGCCGCCGAGCCGGGCATGATCAACAGTTTCTTCGGCACGCTCAACGGTTATCTCGCCAGCGTCATTTTCTTCGACGTCTTTCCGGGCGAGCCTGAACTGCCTTTCGTGGTGGCGTGGCTGATTGTCGGTGCGGTTTTCCTGACCCTGCGTTTCAGCTTCGTCAATTTGCGCATGATGCGGCATGCGTTTGCCGTGTTGCGGGGCAAATACCGTACGGCTGACGATGTGGGCGAGGTCAGCTCGTTTCAGGCGCTGACCACGGCATTGTCGGCTACGGTCGGTCTCGGCAACATCGCCGGGGTGGCGATTGCCATTTCCATCGGCGGTCCCGGAGCGACTTTCTGGATGATCGTGGCAGGCTTCTTCGGCATGTCCACCAAATTCACCGAAGCCACCCTGGCACAACGCTATCGTGAAATCCGTCCGGATGGCCGCATGATGGGCGGACCGATGGAGTATCTGTCCAGAGGCTTCGCCGAGTTCAACATGCCGCGAACCGGCAAGATTCTTGCCGCGGTGTTTGCGGTATTTACCGTATTTGGTTCGCTGGGTGCCGGCAGCGCATTCCAGGTGAGCCAGTCGCTGGGCGCGGTGCAGGAGTCCTTCCCTTTCTTCAAGCAAACCCCGATAGCCTATGGCCTGATCATGGGGCTGGCGGTGGGCGTGGTCATCATCGGCGGCCTGCGCCGGATTGCACACACCGCCGAGGCGGTGGTGCCG
Organism: Thiobacillus sp.; assembly: GCA_019911765.1. Classification (GTDB taxonomy): domain Bacteria; phylum Pseudomonadota; class Gammaproteobacteria; order Burkholderiales; family Thiobacillaceae; genus Thiobacillus. The sequence goes on along the minus strand of JAIOJU010000025.1, from coordinate 934 downwards.
ACCATGGTCGTGCTGTATGTGGCAGCATGTTTGTGGATCATTCTGGGCAATGTCGAGCATGTTCCCCGGGCACTGGGCACGATTGTGAGCGAAGCCTTTTCCCCGATTGCGGTAGCGGGCGGCATGGTCGGGGCGCTGGTACAGGGCTTCAAGCGCGCCATGTTTTCCAGCGAGGCCGGCCTGGGATCGGCCGCCATCGTGCACTCCACCGCCTCGGTCAAATATCCGGTTCGTCAGGGCATGGTCGCGCTGTATGAGCCCTTCATCGACACCATCGTGATCTGCACCATGACCGCGCTGGTGATCGTGATCACCGGCGTGTACAACGATCCGGCCACACTGGCGATACGCGAAGCCAGCAAGGGCGCGGCGCTGACCTCGGCGGCTTTTGCCACGGCATCGGACTGGCTGCCGATGGTTCTGACGGTGTCGGTGGTGCTGTTTGCCTACAGCACGATGATTTCGTGGTCCTACTACGGTGAACGCTGCTGGACCTACCTGTTCGGCGAGCGGGCCTCGATTGCCTACCGCGTGATGTTCCTGATCTTCATCGTGATTGCCTCGGTGGCGAGTGCTGCCAACATGCTCGATTTCACCGATCTGCTGGTGCTGGCCATGGCCTTCCCCAATTTTCTGGGACTGTATCTGCTGAGCGGCAAGGTGCAGACCATGCTGGCGGACTATCAGGCGAAGCTGAAAAGCGGCGAACTGGCTCGGGAAGTGAAACGCTAGCTGCCGATTGCAGTACCGACGACAAGGCAATCCCCCAATGTACTTCATGGGGGATTTTTTATGTGCGCCCAGCATGGGCGCACTCTTGCGGGTGCAAGTCCCGCCGTAAGTTGATCACAGCGAACGAAGCGAAGCGCAACTGCATGAGGGTGACCGAGTGTGGGGAGGAAGCGTGGAGCGAAACTGCGAGCCGATGAACAAG
>JAIOJU010000281.1 GCA_019911765.1 Thiobacillus sp. | reverse complement strand
CCATGTATTTTGGACGGCTACGGATGATTTCGTCGCAGGCCAGAATGGCTGCTTCCAGGTTATGGGCAAGGAGATGCCTGTGGACCTCACGAAAAGCCCGCTTGCGTTGCAGCACACTCTCGAGACGACTATGCAGCACTTCAGCGCTGAACGGCTTGATCATGTAATCGTCAGGCGCCAGTTCGGCCGTGGCCACCACTTTTTCGTAAAAGGATTCGGCTGTCACCATGATGAAAACGGTTTCAGGCGAAATCAGGTTGCTGTGGCGAAGTTCTTCCAGCAGTTGCTGGCCATCGCGGCCATCGCCCAGGTTGTAGTCGCACAGGATAAAGTCGCAGGGTTTGCTTTTGACCTGAAAGATGGCCTCAGCCGCATTGCCTGCCAGCTGGATTTTCCTGATGCCAAAGTTGGTCAGGGTCAGGCGCAGGGCATTCCGCATGCCGGGGTAATCGTCCACCACCAGCGCGCGCAACTCGCCATAGTCAATAAAGGCATCTTTGATTTGAACTGAAGGTTGATTCACGCTTGCTCACCATGGACTTCATTTAACCGTCGCTTGAAATGAATCAGGCTTGATTCGGGTTAATAACGGTTATTTTCAGCCTAACTGTAACTTGTCAGGTTACAACTCATTCACTCACGCGCAGCCTGTGGCGCAATATCCAGTTCCTCCGGAAACGGCCGGCTCGGGTACTGGAACGCGACGGGTCCATCAGGTTCTGCATGAACGAACTGATGCACGAACGGATCGGCCGCATTCTGCATCGTGGCGGCATCGCCCTCGGCGACCACCACGCCGTCATGGATGAAATAGACATAATCGGCCACCTTGAGTGATTCCGACACGTCATATGTCACCACCACCGAGGTCAATCCGAGCGTGTCGTTGAGGCGCCGGATCAGGTTGGCCACGGTATTGAGCGAAATCGGGTCGAGTCCGGCAAAGGGCTCGTCATACATGATCAGTGCGGGATCGAGTGCGATCGCCCGCGCCAGCGCAACCCGCCGTTCCATCCCGCCGGACAGTTCGCCGGTCTGAAGCGTGTGGGCGCCGCGCAGCCCCACGGCGTGGAGCTTCATCAGCACCAGATCATGAATCACGTCTTCCGGCAGGTCGGTATGTTCGCGCATGGGGTAGGCGATGTTGTCGAACACCGACAGGTCGGTGAACAGGCCGCTGACCTGGAACATCATGCCCATCTTGCGCCGCATCGCGTAGAGCGCTTTATTGCTCAACTCGTGGATCACTTCGCCGTTGAAGGTCACGCGTCCGCGCGAGGGCCGGATCTGCCCTCCCATCTGTCGCAGCAGCGTCGTCTTGCCGCATCCGCTCACGCCCAGAATGGCCACGATCTTGCCACGCGGAATGACGAGATTGACGCCCTTGAGCACCGGATTGTCTTCATACGAGAAATGCAGGTCGGTGACCTCGACCAGATTGTCTCCAGGCCGGTCTGCCGGATGCTTGTCAGGATCAGGTGTCATGATTCAACCATGTTCTCATTTATCCGTTCGCCGCCAGAAGCCCATCCGGCGTTTCCAGTGCCGCCTTGACCGCGACGAGAAACTGCACCGCATCGCGTCCGTCGATCAAGCGGTGGTCGTAGGTCAACGCCAGATACATCATGGGGCGTATCACTACCTGGCCATTTTCGGCGACGGGGCGTTCCTGGATGGTGTGCATGCCGAGTATGGCCGACTGCGGCGGGTTGAGTATGGGCGTGGACAACAGGGAGCCGAATACTCCGCCATTGGTGATGGAAAACGTGCCGCCCGACAGGTCTTCGAGTGCCAGTCTGGACTCGCGCGCGCGCTGGCCCAGGTCGGCAATGGCCGACTCGATCCCGGCTGACGACAGGGTCTGGGCACGGCGCAGGATCGGAACCACCAGTCCGCGCGGGCTGGAAATGGCGATGCCGATATCGACATCGCCATGCCAGACGATATCGTCTCCTTCGATGGACGCATTGATGACCGGGAACTGCTGCATGGCCTGGCACACGGCCCGCACAAAAAACGACATATAGCCGAGCTTGACGCCGTGCCGGGTCTCGAACTCGGCCTTGAAACGCTGGCGCAGTTCGTTCACCGGCTGCATGTTCACTTCGTTGAAGGTGGTGAGCATGGCGGCCGTATGCTGTGCGGCGACGAGACGCTCGGCCACGCGCTGACGCAGGCGCGACATCGGTTCGCGGCGGCTTTCGCCGGCGGTCACGACGGGTGCGGGTTCAACGGGACGCGGCTGGCTGGGCTTGAGCGTTTGCGCAGGCGATACTTTGGGGTGGTGTACGGGCGTGGGGCTTGCAGCCTTGATTGTGTCAGGCTGCGCAACGACAGGCTGTACCGGTTTGACCGGGGGCGGGACGTCCCCGGCTTGCTCGCCCGTTTCAATCACCGCCACGACTTCATCCGCCTTGACCACCGCCCCTTCGGCCTGGCGCAGTTCGATCAACGTGCCGGATGCCGGCGCCGGAATTTCCATGATGACCTTGTCGGTTTCGAGATCGACCAGGGTTTCGTCACGCGCAACATTCTCGCCCAGTTGCTTGCGCCATGGCAGCAAGGTGCCGCTGGCAACCGAATCTGACAGGGTTGGCACGCGCACTTCAATTTTCATAGGGATTCTCCAGCGCGTCGTTCAGCAGGGCTTCCAGTTCGGCGCGATGGCGCGACAAATAGCCCGACGCGGGTGCGGCAGCCGGTGGCCGGCCGGCATAATGGAAGCGGTGCCGGTTTGGCGCGCAATGATTGAGGTGATGCTGCGTTTGATACCACGCGCCCTGATTCATCGGCTCATCCTGGGCCCAGACGAAAGTATGTGCGTCCGGGTAGCCATTCAGGACCTGGCGGAACGCTTCCTCGGGGAAAGGATACAACTGCTCCACGCGAACCAGCGCAATCCCGTCGTCCAGCCCACGCGAGTTCCGGGCCGCTTCGAGATCGAACCATACGCGGCCACTGCACGCCACCACGCGCCGGGCCGTGCGCGGCGTGCGTGGATCGTCGATGACCGGCCGGAATGCGCCGGTGGCGAGGTCCTCCAGCGAGGACGTGGACGATGGATGCCGCAGCAGGCTTTTGGGGCTCATGATCACCAGCGGCTTCCGGCTTGGGCGAACGATCTGCCGCCGCAGCAGGTGGAACATCTGTGCGGGCAGTGTTGGCACGCAGACCTGGATGTTGTCCTGCGCGCACAACTGGAGAAAGCGTTCGAGGCGCGCGGAAGAATGCTCGGGGCCCTGCCCTTCAAATGCATGCGGCAGCAGCAGGGTCAGGCCGCATTGCCGCCCCCACTTGGCCTCGCCGCTGGCGATGAACTGGTCGATCACCACCTGTGCGCCATTGGCGAAGTCGCCGAACTGCGCTTCCCATACCACCAGGGTGTCCGGATCGGCAGTGGCATAGCCATACTCGAATGCCAGCACCGCTTCTTCCGACAGCAGCGAATCGATGATGGTGAAGTTGCCCTGCCGGTCGTGAATGTGATCAAGCGGTACATAGACGCCGCTCTGGCGCCGCTCACGCTTCTGGTCGTGCCACACGGCATGGCGGTGAAAGAAGGTGCCGCGCGCGGAATCCTGGCCCGACACCCGCACGTTCACCCCGGCATCGAGCAGGCTGGCATACGCCAGGTGTTCGGCGTAACCCCAGTCCACCGGCAACTCGCCTGCACGCATCCTGCGGCGGTCATCCAGCACCTTTTGCACGCGGGCATGCAGTTCGATCTCGTGTTGCAGCGTGGTGATGCGCTCACCCAGGAAGTCCAGCCGACTGGCCGGCACGGCCGTGTCCACTTCGTCTATCTGGCCGCTGTTGAAACGCCCCCAGTGGGTGCCGAAAATCTGCTTGAAATCGGACAATGCCGGCGCACTCAGCGATTCGCCATGCTCCAGGCGTTCGCGGCAGACATCGACCATGTCGTCGGCCTGCGCCTGGGTCAGCACCGCTTCGTCCACCAGTTTCTGCGCATACAGCACACGCGTGCTGGGGTGCGCCTGGATGCGCCGGTACATCATCGGCTGGGTGGCCAGCGGTTCGTCCTGTTCGTTGTGGCCATGGCGGCGATAGCACACCAGGTCGATGAAGCAGCTGCGATGGAAGGTGTAGCGGAAATCCACTGCGGTTTGCACGGCAAAGGCCACCGCCTCGGGGTCGTCGCCGTTGACGTGCAGCACCGGCGCTTCGACCATTTTGGCGACATCGGTGCAATACAGGGTCGAGCGCACGTCGCGCGGGTCGGACGTGGTGAAACCGATCTGGTTGTTGATCACCACATGGATCGCGCCGCCATTGCGGAAACCGCGCGTCTGCGACATGTTGAGGCTTTCCATCACCACGCCCTGCCCCGACAGCGCGGCATCGCCGTGCAGGATGACCGGCAGCACTTCGTAGCCCAGCACATCGCCCCGCCGGTCCTGGCGTGCACGCACCGAGCCGCGCACCACGGGATGAACGATTTCAAGATGCGAGGGATTGAATGCCAGGGCCAGGTGAACCGGGCCATGTTCCGTCGCGATGTCGGTGGAAAATCCCTGGTGGTATTTGACGTCGCCCGACAGCGGCGAGCCGGGCTCGCCGTTGAGCGGCTCTTCATAGAGGCTTTTCAGGGAACGGCCCATGATGTTGGCCAGCACGTTGATCCGTCCGCGATGCGCCATGCCCATCACGATTTCCTTGGCGCCGTGGCGCGCACTGCGCGCAATCACCTGGTCGAGCAATGGAATCAGGCTTTCGCCGCCTTCCAGCGAGAAGCGCTTCTGCCCGACATGGCGGGTATGCAGGAATTTTTCCAGGGTTTCGGCATCGGTCAGGCGCTTCAGCATTTGCAGCTTGAGCGTCCTGGATACGCCAAACCGCCCCTGCGCGCTTTCGATGCGCTCCTGCAGCCAGCGTTTGCGCGCCACATCGCTGATGTGCATGTATTCGGCCCCAACATGGCCGCAATACGCATTTCTCAGACGCTGCAGGATATCGGCCAGCGTGGTGCGCTCGACGCCGAACAGCGAACCGGTCTCGAATTCGCGGCTCAGGTCCGCATCGGTCAGGCCATAGTGCGCGGGATCAAGCTCGGGGGTGGGCGGCGGCTCGAAGCGGCGCAAGGGGTCCAGTTCGGCCTTGCCCACGCCCAGGTAGCGATAGGCATTGATCAGCCGCAACACCGCCACCTGGGCGACATCCGACGCCACGGCCGTGCCGGGCACCGGCTGGTTCAGCCATGGCGCCAGCGCCTCGTCGTCGAATTGCGCCAGGTAGACCGCATTGCCTGCGTAGAGCGGAGAGGTCAGGTTCCAGTCAGATGCACTCATGGGAATTCAATCCGCTGTATTGGTCTGCCATGCCCTGCCTGCTCAGGCTCCGCGCTGGTCCAGCGGAACAAACTCGCGCCGCGCCGGGCCGGTGTAGAGTTGCCTCGGGCGCCCGATCTTGTGCGCGGGATCGGACAGCATTTCGTTCCATTGCGCCACCCAGCCAGAAGTACGCGCAAGCGCGAACATCACGGTGAACATGCTGGGGGGAATGCCCATGGCACGGAAGATGATGCCGGAATAGAAATCGACGTTGGGGTAGAGCTTGCGCGAAATGAAGTACTCATCTTCCAGCGCAATACGCTCGAGTTCCATCGCCATCTTGAATTGCGGGTCGTCGCGCAGATCGAGTTCGTCCAGCACTTCGTAGCAGGTCTCGCGGATGATGCGCGCGCGCGGGTCCATGTTCTTGTAGACGCGGTGGCCAAAGCCCATCAGGCGGAAGCCGTCGGTCTTGTCCTTGGCGCGCTTGATGTACTCGGGAATGCGCGACACATCGCCCATTTCGTCGAGCATCTTCAGCACCGCCTCGTTGGCGCCACCATGCAGGGGACCCCACAGCGAGGCCATGCCGGCTGCGATGCATGCATACGGGTTGGCGCCACTGGAACCCGCCAGTCGCACGGTCGAGGTCGAAGCATTCTGCTCGTGATCGGCATGCAGGATGAAAATGCGATCCAGCGCACGCGCCAGCACCGGGTTGGGCTCGTAGGGCTCGCACGGTGTCGAGAACATCATGTGCATGAAGTTCTCGGCGTAGGACAGCCGGTTCTGCGGGTATACGAAAGGCTGGCCTTCATTGAATTTGTAGGCCCAGGTCGCCACCGTGGGGATCTTGGCAATCAGCCGGTGCGCGACGATTTCGCGATGCTGGGGATCGAACAGGTCGTTGCCTTCATGGTAGAAGGCCGACATGGCGCCGGTCACGCCGATCATAACGGCCATCGGGTGTGCGCTGCGGCGAAACCCCCGGAACACGTTCTCCATCTGGTCGTGCAACAGGCTGTGATGGCGGATCGACTGCTCGAATGCCATCTTCTGCTCTGCCGTCGGCAGTTCGCCGTGCATCAGCAGGTAACAGACCTCCATATAGTCCGACTGATAGGCCAGCTGTTCGATCGGGTAGCCGCGGTAGTACAGCAGCCCCTCGTCCCCATCGATATACGTCATGCCGGACGTACAGCTTGAAGTGGCCGTAAAGCCGGGGTCGTGGGTGAAATAGCCGTGCGTGCCAAGCGTGCGGATATCGATCACCGGCTTGCCGTAGGTGCCCTGCTCGACCGGCAGTTCGATCGAAGGACTGCCGTCGCTGAATGTAAGGGTGACGGTTTTTTTCATCGTGATTCCAAAATTAATGCAGTTCGATAATGCTGTAGGCGCCTGATCAGCGCTTCAAGGTCGGGATCACCCGCAGGCAGGCGGCCTTGAAGCCGGTCTACAATTTCCATGTCCGGCAAAGTCAGGAACCGCTCCAGAGCGGCTTTCTCGCAAGGTTGAAGTGTAGCGCGGTGCGCCTCCCAAAAGCCACCCAGCCAGAGATCGAGTTCCAGCAATCCCCGGCGGCAACGCCAGTTCAACGCATCAGACACGCCTTTTCACCAGCAGCGACTTGATGCGCCCGATCGCCGCCGTCGGGTTCAGGCCCTTGGGGCAGGCATCGACACAGTTCATGATGCCGTGACAACGATACAGCCGATACGGGTCTTCCAGATTGTCGAGCCGGTCGCCGATCGCCTCGTCACGGCTGTCGGCAATGAATCGATAGGCCTGCAACAGTCCCGCCGGACCGACGAACTTGTCCGGATTCCACCAGAAAGACGGGCACGAAGTCGTGCAGCAGGCGCACAAAATGCATTCGTACGCGCCATCGAGCAGCGCGCGATCTTCCGGGCTTTGCAGGCGTTCCACCTCAGGCTCGGGTTCGTCGTTGATCAACCAGGGTTTGATCGAGCGGTATTGCTTGAAGAACGGCTCCATGTCCACGATCAGGTCACGGATCACCGGCAGGCCCGGCAAGGGCCGCACCTCGATGGGCTGCTTCAGTTCGGACAAGGGCGTGATGCACGCCAGCCGGTTCCTGCCGTTGACATTGACCGCATCCGATCCGCACACGCCTTCGCGGCAGGATCGGCGCAGGGACAGCGTTTCATCCTGTGCCTTGATCGCTATGAGCGCGTCGAGCAGCATCTTGCCGGCGGGATCGATGTCGAGATCGACGTCCTGCATGAAGGGTTTTTCACCGGATTCGGGGTGGTAGCGGTAGAGGCGGAATTTCATATTTTTACGCCTTTGGGTGCTATGGCGGGGGCTTCGCGTTTCGCCTGTGGGCGAGTCACTTTCTTTTGCGTGGCCAAAAGAAAGTACCCAAAGAAAAAGCCACCCCTGGTGTGTCGGCCTTCGGCTCCCCTGCGATGCTCGCCGTGCGGGGCGAGGCTGGAACTCGCCCTGGCAGGGCACACAAAACGTGCCCTGCTGCGGAGCTCAGACACCCAGCCTCTTTCCTCCCCGCACGGCTGCGCTTCTCGGCGACACACAAGGGGAACCCATGCGGGCGTCAGCGCTTGGCGACCAGGTGGCTTTACGCGATGACCGTGCAGGGGGTTGTTCCCCTTCAGCGCTGCCGATTTGGCACGCACAGGCGGGAA
>JAIOJU010000280.1 GCA_019911765.1 Thiobacillus sp. | reverse complement strand
GCGTGGCATTGCGCATGGCGCCCGCGCGGTAAGTGGTTTCTGACAGTTCGTGCATCTTGCTGTGTACGGTCAGCGCGTAGGCAATCAACAGCAGCATGCCAAACAGGATCGGCAGGATGAGCGGCCAGGCTATCCAGCCGATCACCACCAGGAAAATCAGTGCAAACGGTACGTCGATGAAAGCGGTGACCGTGGCCGAGGTAATGAAATCCCGGATGGTTTCGAAGGAACGCAGGTTGGCGGCGAAAGAACCGGCCGATACCGGACGGTTTTCCATCCGCAGGCCCAGCACGCGTTCCATGATGTAGGCCGACAGCCGGACATCGACGCGGCTCCCCGCCAGGTCGAGAAAATAGCCGCGCATGGTGCGCAGCACCAGGTCCGCCACCAGTACCAGCGCCACACCGATGGCCAGCATCCACAACGTTTCGATCGCATGGTTCGGCACCACGCGGTCATACACGTTCATGGTGAACAGGGGCAGGGCAATGGCGAACAGATTGATCATGAATGCCGCCAGCAGCACGTCGCGATACAGCCGCGTGTTGTCGGCCAGCGTTCCCCAGAACCAGTGCCGGTGCTTGACCCGGCCCACTTCAGGGGTACGCGCATCAAAACGGAACTCGGGACGCGCCAGGATCGTGTGGCCGGCGTAGCGGGCGGCGAGTTCATCGCGCGGCAATGTGGCTTCGGCCTGGTCCAGTTCGGGGAAGATCACGCGGGCGGTCCTGCCCTCGTCCTGCCAGCCCAGCAGCACGCAGGCTTCTTCACCTTTTAGCAGCAGCACGGCAGGGAACAGAGCCGGGTTCAACGCGTCCAGCGGCTTGTGCACGACACTGCTGGTGAGCCCGGCACGCTTGGCTGCGCGCTTGAAAAGAGACGGGGTGAGGCGGTTGTTGATCAGCGGCAATCCATCGATTGCGGCTTGACTGCTCAGGGTGCCGCCGTGCGCACGGACCACCACGAGCAGGCATTCGAGCAGCGTGTCGGGTCCGGCAGGAACAGTTGGAGCAGAGCCAGGAACGCTTGCATCGGGTGGAGGGATCTCCGATGCGTTCTGAAGCAGTGTTTCTGTATTCAAGATAGCTCTACGGCAAGCACGGCTCGCAGCCCCGAAAAGGTTAATTCGATAGCCGTGTTAACGGTTTGAGGCCTGGTTTCTTTAATTGGCGGGCCTTGCAGGCAAGGTCAGGGAGGAATGGTAGTGGATTCCGGCCGGGAAGGTGGGGTGTCGGCCGGGTGTTTTACAGACTTTTTCAATTACCCGCAGGCGTGTGCCAATGGGTAACGCGTGCAGGGTCATATGGGTGATTATTTATTGTTTTCCGGTATCCGTTTGGGGCTTCATCCGGTCGTAAACCAGGCGAAATGAAACGGGTTGCCTTTCCGCAAGCCTGGCTGCTGCGGAAATCAGGAGCTGGCCTGTTTGGGCGTCGATCTGGTAGCTTTGTGTCAGCCGGGTGCCTCCGTCCATTGAAGTCTCGACCACCAGCGTGTCAGCCTCCCAGCCTGCAACCGCCACCCGTTGCGGCAATCCGCTGCTGACCGAAACGCTGGCGCCGCGAAAATCGGTGAAAATCCGCCGGCGCTGATCATTTTCGTCGGCGATCAGCAGCATCGGGTCCTCATGGGTGATGTCGAGCCTTTCAGGCGTGGCCGTCAGTTCAGGCATCTTCCCGGGGGACATTTCGCTGTGCCCACCCATTCCAGCCGAAGATCCTCGGCCCTGGTGTCCGCCACCCTTGCCGCCACCGCGCCCCTGCCTACCGGAACCGCCGCCCATTCCGCGCCCGCCGCCCCTGGCCTGCTGCATCGCCTTCATGGCCTCCTGGAGCTTTTCCTGCGGATCATCGCTGGCCTTGGCATTGAAAATCCATTGGCCTGAAAAGTTCGGTCTGGATTGTGGGTCTGCAGCCAGTATCAGCGGGGCTGTGGATCCGTCAGTAAAGGGAGTTGTTACCTGAGCCGATGCTGCATTGACACTGTTTCCCAGTGCCAGTCCGATCCAGAATGCTGTGCTGAAACTCCCGTTAAGTTTCATCGCATGTCTCTGGCAGGCATGGCCGACTTCATGCGCCACAGCCCATGCCAGGCTATGGCTGTGATCGCCACCCAAACCAGCATCCGCAAACTCATGGCGATTACCGTGCGAAGCTCAAAGGCTCCACCGGAATAGATGTGCACCCCGAAAGCCACAAACGTGAGCGCAGTCGCCGTGGCGATGGCGGCAGACAGCCATACGCCCCAGCGCTGCCGCAGCCAGAGGCCGGCACCAGCAAGGATATAAGCGAAGCCCGCGAGAAAATTGAACCACAGCACGAACGGCACATAGTTGCCTGCCGCCGCGCGTGCCGCCTCGTCGCCAAACAGGATCGTGCCGCCTTCCTTGAGGGTCAGCAGGCCGAATCCGGCCGCGAGCAGGGAAATGCCCCAGACAGCGATGCCGCGCTGTGGTGATGATGTGCTCATGAAAATACTCCCGTGCTGTTTATCTGGATATTGATCACTGTGAAGCCTCTTTCCGGCCGTAGAAATGCTCCACGAAAGGCTTGCGGAATTCGCTGTGGCAGCTGTAGCAACTGGTCTGGAGCTTCTGGAATGCCAGGATGACACCCGGGCCGTCCTTGGCCCTGGCCGCCTTGCCTACTGCCAGGGCCTGATCGTGGGTCTCGCCGTCATAGGCCTTGAACTTGGCCATGCTGGTGCCGACGAAACCCAGGATGCGCATTTTTTCGGAAAACGGCGGCTGGGGATGATCGGCGATCAGGGGTGCGGTTTTTTCCACTTGTTCCCAGTCGCCGCGGGAAATGCCGTCGGTGATGATCTGCATGTGATTGCCGAGGTCCTTCATGATCCGTTGCAGGGCAAGTGGCTCGGCTGCGTGGGCATTGCTTGCTGCAAGCATCAGGCAGACCGAGGCGAGCATTCCGGGAACAGGGTTGCGGCGATGCGTGGGGTTCATGTTAGTGCGGCCTTATATGGTAACGCGGCAGGCTGAGGCGGAGAGGCACACCGCCTGCCACGGATTGTCAGGTTTATTGAGTCGTGACTGTGCCGTCTGCAGGCGCCATCTGCCGAGTCTGGCGATTTTCCTGGCGCATGGCACGGCGCTGGGCCATGTCCTGCTGCATATCCAGCGTGGCGCTCTGCGACATGTCGCGTGTCCGGGTGCGCTCGCGTGTCATGTCGCCGGACCCATCAGCATTTTTCTGATGGCTCATGCCTTGACCACCGGACTGGCCTTTGCCCTGACCGCCCATCTGCCCCGATCCCTGGCCACCCATCTGGCCGCCGCCCATGCCGCCTCCCTGGCCACGCGCCTGGGCGTCGAGCGTTGCGCCCAGCGCAATAATGGCGGCGAAGATTGCAAGGGTGGATTTTGATTGGGTCATGATGCTGTTCCTTTGAATACGTGAATGGATAAATGGCGATTACCACCAGGGCTTCGATTCCATGGCAGTGGATGAAGTATCCCGGCCTGTCGTTTCCTGTTGTTGCCACGGCTGCGACAGCGTGTGACAGCTTGTTTCATGAGCGTCACTCAAGGTGTCGCTGGCGGCAAGATGCTGGCGGGGTTTTGATCAGATGGCTGCATGGCCGGAGTGGCCCGCCGGATAGCCATGGCTTATCGCGATAAAAAAAGGGCCAGCCCAAGCTGACCCTTTGAATAGGCGCAGGCGAGCAGTCAGCATCTTCGCGCCTTCCAGGTAACCGCGCACGTCTTTCGCACGTATTCAAGAGCACGCTCCATGTGCGTGTCCGGCCAGTTGAGGTCGTTGTCATTCAGCTGTTCTTCAGCTTCGCGGCTCAGATCATCTGTCCAGGCCTTCTGCAAATCTTCCCGAATCGCTTCAGGCGCATGGTCGTCGATAAACCGGATGACGGCTTGCGAGTCGAAGCCCCTGGTCCGGAAATGCTGGATGATTGCCTTGGCCTCCCGCAGGAGCATGGAGGCCTTGGGCGGCAGCCCTGTGGCAACGAAAAACAGCACCGTGGCGACGACTGCCGGGTCGTCCGCTTCGCCTTTCGTCACCCGGTCCCATTCCCTGGCGACCAGGCGGTCATATTCCCTGACATCGTCGTCCAGGCTTTCGCTGACGAAATACATGACACCGGAATCCCCATACAGCAGCTTGTCCGCCGTATTGGATGGCACCCGAATCCGGGGCAGGTCCGTTTCGATGAAACGTTCCATCGCACGCTGCGCCAGGCGCTGGAATTCGGTTGGCGCCTCCCTGAGCATGCTTTTCAGGCGGGCATCGTTGAACTTTGCTTTCGTGTTTTTGGCTGCCTTGACCAGCCGGACAAATTCAGTGCGGGTCGGGATTTTCAGTTCGGCAGGATCGGCAAAGAAAACCAGCATGGCGCTTCGAATCAGTGAATCCGCATCGTCGATGTCGTTGCGCGAAGCCCCCATTTTTCCGGCCAGCCAGAACGCGAAATCAATCGTGTTCTGGTTGTCGAGACGCATCGCAAGCGCTGAGCGGTATTCAGCCAGCGAAGCGGTGTCTGATGCCGTCTTCTCGTCAAGATAGGCGCGCTGGGCTTCCACTGAAACCGGATTGCCAAAAATCAGCGTGCTGTCCGGCATCGCATGCAGCCGCTTGAGCATGTCAGAGCCCGCCTTGGAATGCGACAGCAAGGTCTTGTCTCGCAGGGATGCCGCCGCAACCTGGATGTCTCCATCCGACAGGTCCTCGAGGTGCAGGCTGACCAGGTTCACCATGCGGCGCAGCGCGAGTTCGAGTTCCGGCCGCAAATAGGCCGTGCCAAAAAAGTTGGCGATCTGGACAATCCCCTTTGCAAATTCTTCCTGCAGGCTTAGCAGCCGATCAGGGGTGATGATTCCCTGCGCAACGCCGGCTTGCAGCGCCTTGTCAAAAAAAGGTCGATTGTCGACCGTGGCAAGTGAGGTCAGCGTGCTTGTCATGCGTCCCGACATTAAATGGCAGACTCTTCTTCGTCGGTTGCGGATGCTTCGCTATCTGTGGGCGAAGGAATCGAGGCCGCATCCGCCATTTCCAGCATGGATTGCGCGCGATCGCGCAGCGTGATCATCATGTCCCCGAAAGCATCGGGCAATTCGTATTGGAGTATCCACGCGGTTTCCATCCAGTCGCCGTCTGCGACTTCCGAGCGGGAAAGAAGCGGGCGTGAATTCTCGATGGAGTTGCCGAAAGCCAGGCCGTGATCGATTTCCTCGATTTTTTCCATGAGCCAGGTATTGTGGGTCTTGGCGTCTGAATCCGGATCGAGTTGCGGAACAAAGCTTCCGGTCGTGGCAAAGCTGAACACCTCGTCGTAATGGTCGGCAAAGTAGTCAGCCAGCGTTTCGCTGCCGCCCTCTATGTCGCCAATCGCCTCAAGGTATTCGTGCACGGTATCGGCATCGCGGTGTATGACCGCATTGATCATGGCGCGAAGCCGTTCGCTTGTCCGGTCGCCGTATTTTCTTTCCAGAATGATCGAGCGGGCAAACTGCTCAGGCGTGACCAGCATGTTCACGATCGATTCCTTGGATGAATCGAACTCGCGCATGACCGCAAGCAGATCCTTGGGCTGCAACTCGTCCAGGATGCTCACCAATGCCTGATCGCCATGCTGATCGGCAATGGCGACCAGCGCATTCTCGGCGCCGGCGATATCGCCCGCAAGAATCAACTGTGAAGATTTCAAAACAACCGGATGCATGCCGTGTCCTTCTTTATGAATAGTTGTGCCTTGGGAAACGCTGAACAAGTCCTTCGACAGGCTCAGGACGAACGGCAAGTAATTGACTTCGTTCGTGGTGAGCTTGTCGAACCACACAGCAAACCAACTTGTTCAGTATCTCCCTGTATGAGCGGTTGTACCTAGCGATCCAGCGGATCAAACCCTTGCTCGGCGAGCCAGTCGGCGCCTGCCTCATTCAAATCGCCCATTCCATCCTCGTCGTCTGCTTCCGCTTCATCGTTCCGGTCTTTGTCCGTCTCGGGTTCGGGTGCGGGCGCTGAGAATGTGTCCTTGCTGCGCAGAAACTCCAGCGCGGCAGTGGTGACGAGAAAGACGTCGCCCCCCTGAGCTTTCAGCGAAGTTTCGATTAGCGGCTTCGCCCACTCGGTCACCGTGAGTTCGCTTTCCAGTACGGCCCATTCAGGGAAATCGGCATCGCCCGGCTCGCTCAGCACGATCCGCTGCATGGCCTCAAGGGACTTGAAGCCAAAGGCCCCGTAGAACACAACGGATACCATTTCCGGGCTGAATTCGATCATCGGCAGGATGGCATCCATCTCACGCCGCTTCTCGCCCAAGCGTTTTTGCAGCACCGACTTGCCTTCAGAGTCCGTCACCAGATCATCGATCTCGGCAGCGTAGTTCTGGAAAATATCCGAAAAATAATGCGACCTTTTCACCGCAACACGTCCTGGACGTATTTGCCCGAGATTTCCCGTGCGACAAGCAAAGGGTCTTCGATCAGACTGCGTTGCCGGTAATCGTCGTAAGCCTTGCGGCGCTCTGCATCGGTGAGCACCTCATACGCCTCCTGGACTTCCCGGAATCGTATGGGCGCATCCGCTGATTGGTTCTTGTCGGGATGATAGAGCGCGGCTTTTTTTCGGTACGCGGCCTTGATCAAGTCCGCCGTTGCACCGGGCGAGATGCCCAGTTTTTCATAGTGATCCTGCATGCCATCCTGCTTTCAAGCAATTATTGGTTTCGTATTGATTTGGCCAACGGGCGGTGCCCCGCAAACAGCACCGAGGACCACGATGGCCTGATTTGCCAACCGCGTAGTGTAAGTCTATTGGCGGAATAATAGAAAGCGGCCAGCTTGTTGCTGGCAGGGAAACAAAAAGAAAAAGGGGCTAGCCTAAGCTAACCCCTTGAAATATTGGTGCGCCGGAAGAGATTCGAACTCCTGACCCCTTGGTTCGTAGCCAAGTACTCTATCCAGCTGAGCTACCGGCGCATTTAAGGCTGCGCATTATACGCAATTTCGCGTGTCTGTCACAAACTTAGTATTGGTTTTGGCGGAGACGGAGGGATTCGAACCCTCGATGCAGGTTTAAGCCCGCATGCTCCCTTAGCAGGGGAGTACCTTCAACCTCTCGGCCACGTCTCCGAACCGCCGCGAATTGTATCGGAATGCGCGGCAGAAAGCCACCTTAAACCGTGGCTTTATCGAGTTCGAAGGCTTGATGCAGCGCGCGTACGGCGAGTTCCAGGTATTTGTCTTCGACCACCACCGAGATTTTGATTTCCGAGGTGGAAATCATCTGCAGGTTGATGTTTTCCTTGGACAGGGTCTCGAACATCTTGCGCGCAATGCCCACATGCGAGCGCATGCCGACACCGACGATGGACACCTTGGCGATCTTGTCGTCGCCGGTGACTTCGCTTGCGCCGATGCTGGCTGCCGTCGCCTTGACGATATCCATGGCCTTGGCGAAATCGTTGCGATGCACGGTGAAGGTGAAGTCGGTGGTTTTTGCGTGGCCAACGTTCTGCACGATCATGTCGACGTCGATGTTGGCGTCGGCAACCGGGCCGAGTATCTGATAGGCGATGCCGGGATGGTCGGGCACGCCGACCACGGTGATTTTGGCTTCGTCACGGTTGAATGCAATGCCGGAGATGATGGCCTGTTCCATTTTGTCGTCTTCCTCGAATGTGATGAGCGTGCCGTCGCCTTCTTCCTGAAAGCTGGACAGCACGCGTAGCTTGACCTTGTATTTGCCGGCGAATTCGACCGAGCGGATTTGCAGCACCTTGGAGCCGAGGCTGGCCATTTCCAGCATTTCCTCGAAGGTGATGGTTTTCAGGCGCCGGGCGGTAGGCACGATGCGCGGGTCGGTGGTATAGACGCCGTCGACATCGGTGTAGATCTGGCATTCGTCGGCCTTGAGTGCCGCGGCCAGCGCCACGCCGGTGGTGTCGGAGCCGCCGCGCCCCAGTGTGGTGATGTTGCCGTCTGCATCCACGCCCTGGAAGCCCGCCACGACGACGACATGGCCGGAATCCAGATCACGGCGCATGTTGGTTTCGTCGATGCTGAGGATGCGTGCCTTGGTGAAGGCGTTGTCGGTGAGGATGGGCACCTGGGCGCCGGTGTAGCTCCGTGCCTTGAGGCCCAGGTCCTTGAGCGCCATCGCCAGCAGGGCAATGGTGACCTGTTCGCCGGTGGAAATCATTGCGTCCAGTTCGCGCGGGTCCGGGCTGGACTGGATCTCTTTGGCCAGGCCGATCAGGCGATTGGTTTCGCCCGACATGGCGGAGAGCACGACCACGACTTGATGCCCGAGCATTTTGAATTTGGCGACGCGTTCCGCCACGGCGCGGATGCGCTCGACATTGGCGACCGAGGTGCCGCCGTATTTTTGTACGATGAGTGCCATGATGGTTTGAGTTAAGTTAAGTGTGCGATTTTAATGGATTAGCAGCGAAAATTATCGTTTGAACAGGGCAATCGACTCCACATGCGCGGTATGCGGGAACATATTGGCGACACCTGCCGCTTCGAGTGTGTAGCCTTTGGTGTGGCACAGCACTTCGGCATCGCGCGCCAGCGTGGCGGCGTCGCATGAGACATAAACGATGCGGTGCGGTGCGCCGCTGTCCGGCAGGGATTTGACGAGTTCGAAGGCACCGCTGCGTGGCGGGTCGATCAGCAGCTTGTCGATGTGGCCGAGGGCAGCAAACTTGTCCGGCGTCATCTCGAACAGGTTGTCGACGACAAAATGGGCGTTTGGCAGCTTGTTGTGCAGCGCATTGGCACGCGCACGGGCAACCAGTTCCGCGCTGCCCTCAATCCCCAGCACCTCGGCGCCGCTGCTGGCGATGGGCAGCGAGAAGTTGCCCAGTCCACAGAACAGATCGGCGATGCGTTCGCCCGGCTGCGGTTGCAGCAAACGCATCGCCCGGCTCACCAGCGCGCGATTGATGGCGACGTTGACCTGGGTGAAATCGGTGGGGCGGAACGGCATGATGAGGCCGAATTCGGGCAGGCTGTAGCTCAGCTCAGGGGCGATTTCCGGCCAGAACGGGCGCACCGTGTCCGGGCCTTTGGACTGCTCCCATACCTGGATCCGGTGCTGGTCGGCGAAGCTGCGCACGATGGCCATGTCGTCGTCAGACCAGGGCTCAAGCAGGCGGAACAGCAGGATGGTGATGTGTTCGCCTACCGCGATCTCGACCTGCGGGATGCGGGAGGCGTTCGACAGGTGCGCCATCATCTCGCGCAAGGGCTGGATCAGGGCCGACACGTCGGGCGTGAGGATGTCGCAGCTTGCCATGTCGGTGATGAAACTGGAGCGCTTTTCGCGAAAGCCCACCAGTACGCCGCCTTTCTTGTCGACAAACCGGGCTGACATCCGTGCGCGGGTGCGGTAGCCCCAACTGGGGCCGTGCAGGGGGCGTATCACCACATCCGGGGTGACCTTGCCGATGCGGGCGAGATTTTCCTCAAGCACGCGCTGCTTGGCCGCGACTTGCGCGCTGGCTTCCAGATGCTGCATCGAGCAGCCGCCGCAGTGGCCAAAATACGGGCAGCGCGGCGTGGTGCGCTGGGCGCTGGATTTGAGAATGGCAGTGGCATAGGCCGAATTGTATTTGGCGTGTTTGCGATAAACCTTGATTTCCGCCCGTTCACCCGCCAGCGCATCGTCGACAAAGGTGACCTTGCCGTCGATGCGTGCGATGCCGTGCCCCTCGTGGTCGAGGGACAGAATGTCAACGATCTCATTCATGCCCAGGCCGCCAGAAATTCCTGCCAGTGTGGCGCGTCGTGATGGGCTACGGTGCTGCGGGCCAGTTCGATTTCGGCAGCGTAGGCGGTGTCGGAAAGCGTGCCGCGCATTTTCTGGAAGCGCAGGTAGACCAGCCAGGTGTTCATTACGTCGGTTTCGCAGTAATTGCGGATGGCATCGATTTCACCTTTCTGGAAGGCATCCAGCACTTTTGATCCATCCATCCCCAGCTTGCCGGGAAAACCGCACAGCTTGGCCATCTGGTCGAGCGGGGCATTGGCACGCGGCTGGAACATCGCCAACACGTCCATCAGGTCGAGATGGCGGGTGTGATAGCGGCCCAGATAGCTATTCCACTTGAATTCCTTGTCGTCGTCGCCCCAGTCCCAGTAGCGCGCGGCGGACACGCCGTGAATCATGCTGCGATAGTGCAACACCGGCAGGTCGAAGCCGCCGCCGTTCCAGGAAACCAGCTGTGGGGTGTAGCGTTCGATGCCGTCGTAAAAGCGCTGGATCAGTTCGGCTTCATCGCTGTCAGGCTCGCCCAGTGACCAGACGCGAAGCTGGTCGCCGCCGTGTTGATCGGCGCTGCGCAGCACACAGGAAATGGCGACGATGCGGTGGAGGTGATGCGGCATGAAGTCGCTGCCGGTTTTCTGGCGGCGGGCAAGCAGGGCCATTTCGGCAAGCTCGGCCTGGGAAAGCGCGGTGACGTCTATGCCGTTGACTGCGGCAAACCCGGCAAGGTCGGGAATGGTTTCAATGTCGAAAACCAGAGTGGGGTGCATGGAGCGGGCGGCCAGGAAAAAACCGCCATTTTACGCTGCTCCCGGCTTAAAGCAGTGCGGCATCGAGCGCCGAGGCTGCAATCAGGGCATCCAGATAGGCCACGGAAATTTGATGCAGCGGGATGTCCAGCGCCTGGGCATGCTTTTCCAGCGTTTCGACGTCGTTGTTTTCACAGGCATGAGCCAGTTGCAGCATGGCGCCTTCGGGCGTGGGGTGTGCGCTCAAGGCCCGTGCGGTGGTCGCCGACAGGCCGAGTTTCCGGATGAGCGTTTCCAGGGGCACGGAAAGGGCGAGGGGCGCGGTGGACAGCAGGCCGACTTCGAACGCGGCCGCGGCACTTTCGGCCGGCGCGCCCAGACGGGTGACCTTGCCCATGAACAGGGCGCGTGTCAGTCCGGTGACGGCGTAGTGACGTGTGGCCTCGGTGGGATGGGTCCCGGTCAGGGCCAGCAGTGCCGCAACCCGGCTGGCACGCTGCGCGCCCAGCACGACAAGCGCGTGGGTGGCCGATTCGGCCGGGCGGCTCAATCCGCCGACCTGGGAATTGGCAATGGCCAGCAGGCGTGGGGCCATTGTCGGGTTCAGGCGGAAGAACTGGATCAGGGTTTCGAGTGATTGGCGCAGGGCAATCGCCAGCAAATCGAGTTGTATCGCCTGCTCGTGGGTATTGTTGGCAGGCTGGGTATCGCCGGAAAAAAAGCTGCCCTTGAACCAGGCACTTTCGGGCCAGTTTATCTGGGTATGGGATTGGCGCACGCCTTCGACAATCAAACGGGCCTTGACCTGTGGTGGCGTATCGTCGGCGTGACAGGCCAGATAACGCCAGGCAGAGCTGCTGTCCTTGACCACAGCGTTGTTGCGGTTGAGGGTGGGGCAGAAGGTGAGACCCGCATCCTGCAGGGCGAGGGCGCGCGACAGATGCTCTTCGGTATCGATATTCACGCACCAGATCAACTGGCGGTGATTGAGTTGCTGCGGAATGTCGCTGAACAGCACGCCACTGCTGATTTTGACCAGCAAGGGCAGTTTGCCGGTCAGACCATCTTGGGTCAGCGAGTACAGACCGGTCAGCAACATGTCCTCATCCATCTGCTGGAGCTCGGGGGGGGCGTCGACAAGCAGGGTACGGCCGCGCAAGACCAGTTGATGCGCAACCAGATTGGAGCCGGAATCGAACAGCGGGTCGAACGTCAGATAGCGTGCGCGCAACACTTCTTCCCGTATGGGTGCAGAACTATCGATCCCCAGCACTTGCGTGACCACGGCGGGTTGCCCGGATTCGCCGGTGTTGATGCCGCCGCCAACGATGCGGGATGGAGTGGGGTCGTCTGAAATCATGTTGTTCCTGCAGGTTTTTTATGCGGTCATTCTAGCGCCGAGAACCATTTTGCGCGCGTATCGGTCATCATGAAATCTTTCACCCCGGAAAATGAGGACGGATATGCTGAAGAAAAAATTGCTGGCCATGACGATTGCCGGGCTGCTTGGCGTGTCCCCGACAGGCTGGGCTGCGCCACGTGACGAAATCGTCAGCACGGCAGCGGATCAGACGAGTGTGGCCGTCACCATTTACAACGACAACCTGGCCCTGGTGAAGGATGCGCGACGGGTCAAGCTCGCGCGTGATTTCAACCAGTTGGCGTGGTGGGAGGTATCGGCGCAGATGCGGCCCGAGACCGCTCAACTGCGCAACGTGTCCAATCCTGCCGGGTTTCGGTTGCAGGAGCAGAACTTTGACTTTGATCTGCTGACGCCCCAGAAACTGCTGGAGAAATACACTGGGCGCGAGGTCAGTGTCATCCGCACGCATCCCACCACTGGCGCCGAATCACGTGAAGTCGCCACGGTGCTGTCAACCAACAATGGTGTCGTGCTCAAGTATGCCGACCGCATCGAAACCGGCGTACCCGGCCGGCTGGCTTTTTCCGGCGTACCTGACACCTTGCGTGACAGGCCCACGCTGGTGATTTCGCTGCTCAACCCGGCAGCCGGTCTGCAGAACCTGGAGTTGTCCTACCTGACCGGCGGGATGTCGTGGCGTGCCGATTACGTGGCCGAGCTCAATGCTGCGGACGATCAGCTGGACTTGAATGGTTGGGTCACCCTGACCAACCAGAGCGGGGCGGCTTATCCCGATGCCCGGTTACAGCTGGTGGCGGGCGATCTCAACCGGGTGCGCGATGAACGGCCCATGCCCCGTGCAGCGATGGCCATGACATCTAAGGTGAACGAGGCGGCCGAGATGCAGCAGGAATCGTTGTTTGAATATCATCTCTATACCTTGCCGCGTCCGACCACGCTGGCGGAAAACCAGACCAAACAGGTGGCGCTGATGTCGGCCACCCGGGTGCCGGTCAGCAAGGAGTATCTGCTCGCCGGCTCAAACTATTACTACTCGGGCCAATACGGCGAGCTTGGGCAGAAAATGAAGGTCGGGGTATTTGTCGAGTTCAACAACAAGGGCGATGGCCTGGGCATTCCTTTGCCCAAGGGCGTGATCCGCATGTACAAGAAGGACAGCCAGGGCAATGCCCAGTTTGTCGGCGAGGACCGGGTCGATCACACACCGAAGAATGAAACCGTGCGCCTGAAACTGGGCGATGCGTTTGATGTGACTGCAGACAGGAAGCAGACGGCCTTCCAGAAGCTGGCGGGAACCAGCCGCTACAACTACGTCTTCGAGTCGGCGTATGAAATCGTGCTGAAAAATGCCAAAGCGGAGGCCGTGACCGTCACGGTACGTGAACCGATGCCGGGCGACTGGGCGATGGTCAGCGAATCACAAACGCATACCAAGGCCGCGTCCGGCACCGCCGAGTGGCAGGTGAAGGTGCCTGCCGAAGGCAAGACAACGCTGACCTACCGGGTGCGCGTTAAGTACTGAGGCCGCGTCGCCGGCGGATGTCGGTGATCAGGCCCAGCGTCGAGCCATCGTGCTCGCCGATGGCTCGCACTGAACTCAGCGCGGCACGGATCGGTGGCGCCAGTTGCTTGCCGAGTTCGACCCCCCACTGGTCGAAGCTGTTGATCTGCCAGACCACCCCTTGAACAAACACCTTGTGTTCGTACAGCGCGAGCAGCATGCCCAGCGTGTGTGGGTCGAGTTTTTGATACAGCAGCGTGTTGCTGGGCCGGTTGCCGGGGAATACCTTGTGTGGCGCCAGAGCCTTGGCCGCCTTGCTGCTCATACCCTGGGCGATCAATTCGGCTTCGATCACTGCGCGGGATTTTCCTTTCAGCAAGGCCTCGGTCTGCGCCAGGCAGTTGGCCAGCAGCCATTCATGCTGGTCGGCCAGCGGCGTGTGATTGACGGCTGCCATCAGGAAATCGGTTGGGATCAGGCGCGTGCCCTGGTGCACCAGTTCAAAGAACGCATGCTGGCCGTTGGTGCCGGGCGCCCCCCAGACGATCGGGCCGGTGTTGTAGTTGACCAAGCGGTTGGCGCGGCTGACGTTCTTGCCGTTCGATTCCATGTCGAGTTGCTGCAGGAACGGCACCAGCAGGCGCAGGCGCTGATCGTAGGGGAAGATGCCGTAGGTATCGGTGCCCCAGAAATTGGCGTACCAGATGCCCAGCATGCCGAGGATGACCGGCATGTTGGCTTCCAGCGGCGCTTCCTTGAAGTGGAGGTCCATGGCATGGGCGCCTGCCAGCAGCGCCTGGAAATTCCCCCAGCCGATCTGCAGCGCAATCGACAGGCCGATCGCCGACCACAGCGAATAGCGCCCACCGACCCAGTCCCAGAAAATGAACATGTTGGTGGGGTTGATGCCGAAGGCCTCGACCGCCTGCGCATTGGTCGACAATGCCACGAAATGCCGGGCCACCGCAGCGGGTGCGCGCAGCGCAGCCAGCAACCAGGCCTTGGCCGAGTTGGCGTTGGCCAGGGTTTCGAGCGTGGTGAAGGTTTTCGATGCAACGATAAACAGCGTGGTTTCGGGATCGAGCGTGGCGAGGGTGCTGGCAAGATGGGCGGGGTCGAGGTTGGATACGAAATGCACCCGTATGCTTTCCACCGCGTAATGATCGAGCGCCACGCAGACCATGGCCGGACCGAGATCCGAGCCGCCGATGCCGATATTCACCACATTGCGGATCGGCTTGCCGGTATAGCCGAGCCAGCTGCCATTGTGGACGGACTCGACAAAGCGTTGCATCCGCTTGAGTACGGCGGCGACTTCGCGTTCGATTTCAACGCCTTCCACGATCAGAGGCGGGCGCACGGGCGCACGCAATGCCATATGCAGTACCGCGCGCTGTTCGGTGAAGTTGATGCGTTCACCCCTGCACATGGCATCGCGTGTGTCTTCCAGTCCGGATTCGCGCGCCAGTTGCATCAGTTGCGCCATCGTTTCCGAGGTGATGCGGTTTTTCGAGTAATCGAGCAGCAGATCGCCACAGCGCAGCGAAAGGTCTTCAAAACGTTGCGGGTTTTTGCGGAATGCCGTGCGCATGTCGAATGCGCGCATGGCCTTGTAATGCTGTTCCAGAGACTTCCAGGCGGGCAGATGTTTGAGCGGTGTCATAAGCAGGCGCTGTATGGGGTCAAGCTTCGAAGGTATCATAAGCGGGCTGCCTTGAAGCCAGCCAGGCGTCGGCACAGCGCTTTTTTAACGAATTTGAAAGAAACAGCATGGTCACCGTGGCACACAATAAGCTCGTATACATCACCTATTCCATCCTTGACGCGCGTGGCATGATCGTTGAGCAGCACGACGTGCCGGTCGGGTACGTGCAGGGCGCCAACAGCGGTATTTTGCCGGCAATCGAATCGGCCGTGGCGGGGCGCAAGATAGGCGAGCGGGTCGAAATCTCGCTTACGCCTGAAGAAGGATACGGATTGCGCGACGAAAGCCTGGTGTTTACCGATGATCTCGATAACGTCCCCGAGCAGTTCAGACGTGTGGGGGCTGAAGTCATGTTTGAAAACGCATCGGGCGAAACCAAGGTCTTTTATGTCACGGCTATCGAGGACGGCAAGCTCACTCTGGATGGCAATCCTTCGCTTGCGGGGCAGAGCGTGACCTGCCTGGTGAATGTGATCGATATCCGCGATGCGACGCCCGAGGAAATCCGCAATGGACGGCCGCTCGATGTGCAAACCGGCTCGATTCACTGATCGGGCTCGGAGCACTGAATAAGCAAAACGCCCTCAGCGCAGAAACATGGACGTAAAAAAACCGGGATTGCTCCCGGTTTTTTTGTGCTGCGTACCCTGATTACTTGGCGGGGCAGGCCTTGTCGCCAGCGATTTTACCCGGCAGGCGCAGGAAGGTTTCGAACGGGCCCATCACGGTCATGGCTTCGACCTTGGGGCCTGCAAACTTGAGGCGGCCAAACATCATGGCTTTCATGGGGCCGTATTCGCCAGCACCCATTTCGTTCCAACGCTCGGTGGTGGCATGCATCGTGTAATCGACTGCATAGTCCATCTTGGCGTTCTGGACTGCGCCGCCATAGACACACATGGCTTTGCCATCCTTGGCTTCAATCTTCATTTCGGTCTGGGTGGCTTCACCGCAGTCGGTACGGTACAAGTGAATAATCTTGTAGCCGCGGTTGGCATTGTTCTTGATCCACTTGTCAGCCAGGCCGTCAGTCAGCATGGAATCCTTGTTCCAGGCGTCGCAAGCCTGGGCAGTCCATTCCACCGACATCATGGGGGGGGCA
The DNA here is from genome assembly GCA_019911765.1 of Thiobacillus sp. GTDB lineage: Bacteria > Pseudomonadota > Gammaproteobacteria > Burkholderiales > Thiobacillaceae > Thiobacillus. The sequence continues at coordinate 1,522 of JAIOJU010000280.1, read as the reverse complement.
GCGTGGGCTGCGGTGGTGAAGGCAGCCAAAACGGCCAGCGCGATTGATTTGTATTTCATGGGGTACTCCTCCTTTTGGATATTAGGGTACAGCTTGTTTTGTATACGAAGACGTTGCTCTCCGAAGCCACACGTTAATCATGCGGGGCGGGCTTGTCAATGCGGGCAATGCTTTTTTACACGGCCCTACAGCCAGGTGCCGTGTGGCGGCCCGGTCAGACTGGCCAATGCCTCATTCCCCGATCATTTCTGGAGTGGCAAGAGGCTTTCTTCAACCAGTTGTATGCGGCGGGCAAGGCGGGCACTTTCGATCGCCCGCCCCTGGCTGACGGCCTGTTTTTCCTGCAGTTTGAGATAGGTCAGCAGGGGTTGCCGCCAGCCTTGTGCGGAAGCCGTGTCTGACGCCAGTACCAGTGTGGCTTCATCGGATTCCTGGCGCATTACCAGCAGACTGGCGCCGAGCAGACGAGCCAGCGGATCCTCGACCTTGCTGAGCGAGGCGCGTCGCGCGCCAGACGGGGCGCTTACGAGGTCCCGATGCTGCCTGGGGAGTTGACCGATATCGATGGCATCCCAGCGTAGCGTCAGGAACAGGTAATACGCCTGGTCTGCAGTATTGGGCTCGATACGAGCCAGATCGGCATATTCGTGGCAGGCGTCATCAATCAGCATGGCGCGACGGGTCGCACAACGAACCAGCCACAGGCGCGCGGTCTCGGTGGCCCGTCCAGCGCCGCCCGTGGCTGCAACCGCCTGCTGGAAATAGCGTTCGGCCAGGGTGTTTTCCCCGAGCAGGGCATGCTTCTTGTAACGCTCGATCAGGTCGGCCGAATCGGTTTTCCAGTCCGGTGGGGGGGGGCCGCCGCTGCCGCAGGCGCTGAGCAGGAACAAACAGGCGAGCGCGAGCAAGGGCTTCATGGCAGTTTCACCTCGGGATCACGCGCAAACGGCCACATCTTGTTGATTTCATTGACCAGTGCATTGGCCTTGCGCACCGCATCGTCGATTTCGGCGCGCAACTTGGCAATGTCCTGCGTGCCTTCCTTGACGTCGGCCGATATCGCCACGGCATTGGCCATCAGGGCATCGGCTTTTTTCAGGCTGGCTTGCGCGTCCGTCAGCATCAGGCGTACCTGGGCCATGGAGCCGCTTGCCTGGTCGGCGATTCCGCCGCTTGCGAAAAGCCAGCGGTCCGCCTTGGTTGCCATGCCATCCATTTTCAGGGCCATGCCATCGAGCTTGGTGATGAGGGCACGGGTCTTGTCGAGCGAGTCGGTCACGGCACGGGCTTTTTCCGGACTGCCCAGCACGCTTTCCAGTACGCCATATTCACCGGTCATGCGTCCGGTCACGGTTTTGACGTTGGCCAGCGTGGCATTGATTTCGCCATCCTTGCGGGTGAGGTGTTCAACATTGGCCAGGATTGCCTTGACCCGCTCGACCAGCACCGGGATTTCCTTGCTGACGTCGGATGTGGTCAGCAGCATGGTGGCGTTGTCGGGCAGGGCGGGGGCATTCAGGTC
>JAIOJU010000279.1 GCA_019911765.1 Thiobacillus sp. | reverse complement strand
CAGGCACGCCAGGCTGCAGTGCGCCCCCAACGACAAGCCCGCGATCGTTCAGCCGACGGGGGAGGACACCCAATGTCGATGCGTCATCCGGAAATCAGCGCATCGAACGCCTGGAACGAACTGAAACCCTGCGCAAAAAATGTCTGATTAGCGACGGCGAATATAAGCAGTTGCAGATTCGCGTTCCTGGATAATTTGAATACCTTGGTCAAGCCCGGTCAGAGGGCCTCTGATCAGATGCCCTCTGAAGCGGCCGATTGTTATGCCGGGCGGATGAAATGCTCACGATAGAACTTCAGTTCATCGATGGATTCGTAAATATCGGCCAGCGCTTCGTGCTTGTTGGATTTCTTGAAGGTTTCCGACAAGCCGGGGCGCCAGCGCTTGGCCAGTTCCTTCAGGGTGCTCACATCGAGGTTGCGATAGTGGAAAAATGCTTCCAGTTGCGGCATGCAGCGCGCCATGAAACGGCGATCCTGGCAAATGGAATTGCCGCACATCGGCGAGGTTTTGGCGGGAACGTGCTGCTTCACGAATTCCAGCATCTGCGCTTCAGCCATGGCTTCGTTCAGCTGCGAAGCCTTGACGCGATCGATCAGGCCCGATTTGCCGTGGGTGCCCTTGTTCCAGTTGTCCATCGCATTCATCACCTCGTCAGGCTGATGCACCACCAGCACCGGGCCTTCGGCCACGGTATTGAGGTCGGCATCGGTGACAACGATGGCCAGTTCGATAATGCGGTCGGTTTCCGGCGACAGGCCGGTCATCTCCATATCCAGCCAGAGTAGATGCGTGGGATTGAGCGCCATGGCGTTTTCCTGAGTTGAACAATCCGTATTTTCGCATAGACCATACGCATCCCGGGGTGGCAGAAGGCTGGGCTTGAGCCATAATTACATGATCGAAACACGGAGTCAGCCATGAAATCCCTAACTGTTCTGTTTGCCGCGGCCATGCTTGCCACCACTGCCCATGCCTCACCCTTTGCCAAGGGCGATCCGAAGACCGGGAAAGCGTTACACGACAAGACCTGTACCAGTTGCCACATACGCATGTTTGGCGGCGATGGCAGCAAGGTCTACACACGCGCCGACCACAAGACCAGGGATGCGGAGCAACTGGCCTCCCGGATCTCAGCCTGCAACACCAATACAGGCGCAGGCTGGTTCCCGGAAGACGAGGCACACGTTGCCGCCTACCTCAACCAGCAGTATTACAAGTTCAAGTAAAGCCCATCATGACCACGATTATTGAAGAACTCGTCCGTAAAAAATGCGCGCCCTGTGAGGGCGGCGTCGCCCCACTGACCGATGAGCAGATTACCCCCATGCTGAAAGGCCTGACAGGCTGGCAGCGCGATGGCGAAAAGATCACCAAGACATTCAAGTTCAAGGATCACTACCAGACCCAGGCCTTCGCCAATGCCGTGATGTGGGTATCGCATCGTGAAGACCACCATCCCGACCTCATCGTTGGCTACAACACCGCCCAGGTCGAGTACTGGACCCACGCCATCGGTGGCCTGTCGGAAAATGATTTCATCTGCGCCGCCAAGGTGGACACCCTGCTGGACATATGAGTGCGTGATTTAAAGAATTGCCATGTTTCAGCCGTTTATGACCCTACTGACAACACGATTTATCTAGCGGGGCACATATGAACTGGATGGAAATCATCAGCGCGCACGTGATGTGGAAGCAACGCCTGACCGCCTTTCTGGCTGGCACCAGCGAGGAAAAGCTCGACCCGGAAGTAATCAAGCTCGATGACCGCTGCCCGCTGGGCAAATGGATTTACGGCGAAGGCAAACCCATGGAAAACCTTCCCGCGTATGAAGAAGTTCGCGAACTGCACGCCAAGTTCCATCAGAATGCCGCCGAGGTGGTCACCCTGCATCAGTCCAACTGCACGGCCGAAGCCGAAACACTGCTGAATGGCCCCTATTCCCGGCTATCCGAAAAGCTCAAGCACCGCATTCTTGGCCTGTCGCATCAGGTCAAGGCTGCCACCAACGGGGTCTCCCCGTCCTGAAGCACACCCTGAAAGGCCGGATCATCGCGGCGTTCAGCCGCCGATTCATCGTCGAGATTCCCGAACATGAGCCGGTATCGTGCCTGATCCAGGGACGTCATCTGCGCGCCGTATGCGGCGATATCGTCAACGTCCGCCTGACAGGCGATCAGGGCGTGATAGAAAGCCTGGAACCGCGGACCAGCCTGCTGTACCGTTCCGACGCCTTCAAAACCAAAGCCATTGCCGCCAACGTCACCCAACTGGCCGTGGTGGTGGCTGCGCGGCCCAGTTTCTCGATGGAACTGGTGCAGCGCTGCATTCTGACCGCCGAAGACCAGGGCATTGCCAGCCTGCTCATTCTCAACAAGGCCGACCTGCCGGAAACACCCGCCGCACGGGAGCGCCTGGGGCTCCTCACCCGCATCGGTTATCCGCTCATTACCTTGTCGGCATTGACCGATGTGGAACCGCTGCGCCCGGCCCTGCGACATCACACCACCCTGCTGATCGGCCAGTCGGGCATGGGAAAATCCACGCTGATCAATGCACTGTTCCCGGAAGCCAACATGGTGACCGCCGAATACTCCGAAGCACTCGACAGCGGACGCCACACCACCACCCACACACGGCTGCACCGGCTGGATGCCGATACGGCTGTAATCGATTCTCCCGGCCTGCAGGAATTTGCCTTGCAGCATCTGGATGCCAAGGCCCTGGCCCATGCCTTCATCGAGTTCCGGCCCTTTCTGGGGCAATGCCGCTTCCGTGACTGCAATCACGAGACCGAACCCGGTTGCCGGCTCCAGGAAGCGGCCGCCAGCGGCGAAGTCGACCCCGCCCGGCTCAAGCTTTTTCAAACGCTCAGACAGCTCCAGCAAAACGCCGCGCAACGCCTATAAAGCAAACTCCTTTGGACCATCAAGGAGTGGCCATGAAACCAATCGCAGTCGCATGCATGCTGCTATGGCTGGGCTGGGCCATGCCGGCCCATGCAACGGGAAAGTGGGTGACGACGCCCTACGCACCGGCCAGGGTCATGTTCGAGTTCTATCTGGACAACCCGCAGAAAATCAACAGTGCCCTCTATTGGGTACGTTCGCTGGTGAACCCCCTGCAGGAAGCGCCCTACAACTACTCGCCCGAAGATCTGAATATCGTCGTGGTGATCCACGGCACCGAGATTGTCACGGTTGCAACCCGGAACGAAGCCCGGTACCAGGAAGCGGTCGACCGCATGCGCTACTACGCGGCACTGGGGGTATCGTTCAAGGTGTGTGGGCAGGCGGCCCAGGACTATGGCTACACCCTGCAGGATTTCCAGGATTTCATTGAAGTCGTGCCCAACGCCATCACCGAACTGGCGCACTGGCAGCAGCAAGGCTATGCGCTGATCATCCCGCAGATCCTGGACAAGACGATCAGTATCGAAGCCATCCGCTGACGGCCGACTTTATTCCGGCCAGTGCTTGATGTAGCGCTTGAGCAGATTGTTCTCGAACTTGGCTTCCTTGAGGCTGGCCTTGGCCACATCATGGAAGGAGATGATGCCGAACAGCTTGTCGCCCTCCAGAATCGGCAGGTGGCCGATGTGCGACTTGGTCATCACGTCGCGCGCGTAATCGACTGAATCGTCTGCGCTGGCCACTACAGGCTCGGTTTCCATGATGGTGCTGACCTCGGCATCCTTGAGGTCGCAGCCCTGCTTGAGCATGCCTTTCACCACATCGCGCTCGGTCAGCAAGCCGACCATCTCGCCATTTTTCAGCACCACCAGGGATCCCACTCCGAGTCCAACCAGCCTGTCGACTGCACTGGCGACCGAATCGGTCGGTGCGATGCTGTGAATGTCTGCACTCTTGAGGGTGAGGATTTCTCGTATTTGCATCGCATTCTCCGGAATCAACGTGTGTGTGAACGTAAGGCCCGATGATACCCAAAGGACCTCGATAAAATGAAGGCCTCGGTTATGGCCTGACCAGTGCGGCTTCGACCTGCTGACGCGTATCGGTACTGGTCAGAACCTCCACCAGCGTCAGCGCAAAATCCATTGCCGTGCCGGGACCGCGCGAAGTCAATACCTTGCCGTCCTGTACCACCGCAGCCGAACTCAGCGTCACATCGGGAACGGCATCCAGAAAACCCGGGTAGCTGGTCGCCTGCTTGCCATCGAGCACGCCGGCCTCGGCCAGCACCATCGGCGCGGCACAAATGGCGGCGGTATATCGACCGGCTGCCGCCATTCTTTTCAGCAATTCAATGATGCGGGCATCGTCTTTCAGGTGCGCGGCACCCGGCATGCCGCCCGGCAGCACCACCATGTCGTAATCATCCTGCAAAGCCACATCCAGCGTGAGGTCGGGAACCAGTTGCACGCCGCGGCTGGCGCTGACGATGCCCGGCTTGAGACCGGCCGTCACGACCTCGATGCCGGCACGACGCAGCAGATCGATGATGGTGACTGCCTCGAGTTCTTCGCAGCCATCCGCCAGAGGAACCAGAACCTTGGCCATGTGTGCTCCCTTCAATCAGTCACGGAAATTCTGATACTGCAGGGGAAAATCGGTAATGCTCTTGCGCACCAGCGCGATGGTGTCCTGCAGGATATCGCGCTTGGCGCCCGACACACGCACCGTATCGCCCTGAATGCTAGCCTGGACTTTCAGCTTGCTGTCCTTGATGCAGCGGACGATCTTTTTCGCCAGTTCGGTTTCGACGCCGGTTTTCACCGTCACGTTGCGCTTGACCTTGTTTCCCGAGACTTTTTCGACCGCGCCAATATCCAGACATTTCACGTCGACACTGCGCTTGGCGAGCTTCTGCGCCAGAATTTCCTGCACCTGGTCGAGCTGGAATTCGGTATCGGCATGAACCGTCAGCACATACTCGGCCTGTTCGACACGCGCATCCGAGCCTTTGAAATCAAAACGGGTGGAGACTTCCTTGTTGACCTGATCGACTGCATTGCGCACTTCCTGCTTGTCGACTTCGGACACGATGTCAAAACTTGGCACGATGTTATTCCTCCAGATCCATCACAAACGATTGTATGGGCAGGCCCGTTTCATCATGGAATTCGGCGGCCGCCATCACCCCCAGCCGCGCCACCGCCTCGGCATCGAGCGAAGGTGCGCGATAGGCGGCATACATTGCCCCAAGTGCATACGGACTGCCGCTGCCATACGCATAAAAGCGCGAAAACGCCTGCACCGTGCGATGCGCCGCCACGCCGAATATGCCCTTCGGGTTGGCGATCAGCACATCCATGCGCGACGACTCCAGGTCTTCTTCCTTGTCCTCGCCGGTCTGCAGGTAATACTGCTCCTTCAGCGCCGCATGCATCTGGTTCCAGACGCGGAATATTTCCAGCGTGGAATCAAATTGAGGCGGCGATTCCAGGTTGGCGAAATAGTCTTCCAGGATCAGCTTGAAGGTCGCCGATCCGGTAATCGCCACAAAGCTGTCGCCCACGCGAATGATCTTCTCATGGTTGGCCACATAGTCGGCCGATTCCTTGCCGCCGCCCCACTTCGTCAGCGTGTCCGCCGCAATCGCGATGCGGCCATCCTTCTTGACGACGGTGACAGTTGTCATATCAGCC
>JAIOJU010000278.1 GCA_019911765.1 Thiobacillus sp. | reverse complement strand
GCATCCTGCTGCGACTTGTTGAAGCGGTGGACTTCGTCGACGAACAGAATGGTGGTGCGTCCGATGGACTGGTTCATGCGCGCGCGCTCGACCGCTTCGCGGATGTCTTTCACGCCACTGAGAACAGCCGAAATGGCGATGAAGTCAGCGCCGAAGGCTTCGGCGGTCAGCCGTGCCAGCGTGGTCTTGCCGACACCCGGCGGCCCCCACAGAATCATCGAATGCAGCTTGCCGGAATCGAACGCGAGCCGCAGCGGCTTGCCCGGCCCCAGCAAATGGGTTTGCCCCACCACATCGGCCAGGGTATGCGGGCGCAGACGCTCGGCCAGCGGTGCGTTGGCGTCGGCCCGCGCAGGCTCGGGTGTATCGCTCTGGAAAAGGTCTTGGGAACGCATTAAGTCAAGAGTCTAGAGTCGGGAGCAGTTAAAAGTGGAGAGCGGAGAGTCGAGAGCTGAAAGTGGCGCGCATGCATCCCGGCTCTCCACTCTCCACTCTCCACTCTCCACTAACACCTCACTCACCAATGAGGTCGGCGCCTTTGGGCGGCGTGAACTTGAAACGCGACGCGGCAATATCGGGGTTGCGGGAAAAACGCAACAGCTTCAGCAGGGTGCGCTGGCCGAAGTAATCGAACATTTCCATTTGCACCAGCACGTCGCCCTTGAATCCCATGCGGATGCGCTCGAATGTGGTGTCGCGGTTTTTCGGGGTGGCTTCCAGCCATTCCAGGCCATCACGTTCGCCTGCGTTTTTCAGGCTGAAGTATTTCTCGATGGCGTCGTCGCCAGCCAGCAAGGCTGCCGGCGTGCCGGCGATCACCTCGCCCAGCGGCTTGACGGTGACCTGGTCCAGATCGAGATCGTAGAGCCACAGCTTGACGCCATCGCCCACTATGACCTGTTCATAGGGTTGGGTGTAGTCCCAACGGAATTTACCAGGACGGGCAAACGCCATCTTGCCGCTGGCCTGCTGGGTGATGCGTCCCGACTTGTCCGATACGGTCTGGCTAAAATCGGCCTCGGCGGTTTTGGCGCCGGCAATAAAGGCCTTGAGGCGTTCGATGCCGCCCGCATGGGCCGTGCCGCTCAAAGCAAGTGCCGCAAGCAAAATCAATACACGCATACAGTTATATATCCCGAAAAAAAAGTGCGCCCACCGGGCGCACTTTAAATGACCTTGCAACGCTGCGAAAGTTTACTTCACTTTGCAGGTTTTAACGCCTACCAGCTTATAGGCCGGACACCAACCGAAAGCGGCGGTGAGTATCAGAACAAAGCCAACCATGCCTGCCGGAACCATCCAGCTATCAGCTCCCGGCAAATTCGACATCGCATAATAGATCAGTCCACCCCCTACCACTGCGCGGATCAAGCGATCCACTCCTCCGACGTTCTTTGCCATGGTTCCTCCTTTTAGATTAATTTAAATGCGTTCGCCTGCTTGCGCCCCGGTGCATACGAACCGGGACCCGCGCAAGCTTAACGCAGTTTACCCAATCAGCGGAACGATCAGCAACGCCACGATGTTGATGATCTTGATCAGCGGGTTCACAGCCGGACCGGCGGTGTCCTTGTAGGGGTCGCCCACGGTGTCACCGGTAACGGCAGCCTTGTGAGCTTCCGAGCCCTTGCCGCCGAAGTTGCCTTCCTCGATGTACTTCTTGGCGTTATCCCATGCACCGCCACCGGTGGTCATCGAGATCGCCACGAAGATACCCGTGACGATGGTACCGAGCAGCACGCCACCCAGCGCTTGCGCACCGAGGGTGAGGCCGACGATGACCGGAACCGCAACCGGCAACAGCGACGGAACGATCATTTCCTTGATCGCGGCCTTGGTCAGCATGTCGACACAGGTACCGTATTCCGGCTTGGCCGTGCCTTCCATGATGCCGGGAATGCTCTTGAACTGGCGGCGCACTTCCACCACCACCGAACCGGCGGCACGGCCCACGGCTTCCATGCCCATGGCGCCAAACAGGTAAGGCACCATACCGCCGATGAACAGGCCGATGATGACCATGTGGTTGGACAGGTCGAAAGTCATGGCAAGTGCTGCAGGATCAATAGCCAGCGCCTGCGCGTTCAGGGCGTGGGTATAGTCCGCGAACAGCACCAGCGCGGCGAGACCGGCTGAACCAATCGCATAACCCTTGGTGACGGCCTTGGTGGTGTTGCCCACCGCGTCGAGCGGGTCGGTGATGTTGCGGATGCTCTCATCCAGACCTGCCATCTCGGCAATACCACCGGCGTTGTCGGTGATGGGGCCGTAGGCGTCAAGTGCCACGATGATGCCGGCCATCGACAGCATCGAGGTCGCGGCGATGGCAATGCCGTACAGGCCAGCCAGTTCATACGCGCCCCAGATGGCCAGACACACGGCCAGCACCGGTGCTGCAGTCGACTTCATCGACACGCCCAGACCCGCGATCACGTTGGTGCCATGACCGGTGGTGGAGGCTTCGGCAATGTGACGCACCGGGCTGAATTCGGTCGCGGTGTAGTACTCGGTAATCCACACCATGGCTGCGGTCAGGCCCAGGCCGATCAGGGTGGCGTAATACAGGTTCAGCGAGGACACCAGCACGCCATCGATCATCACGCCCTCTCCCATCATCCAGGTGGTGATGGGGTAGAACGCAATCGCTGCCAGCACGCCCGAGACGATCAGGCCGCGATACAGTGCGTTCATGATCTTGCCGCCGTCACGTGCCTTGACGAAGTAGGTGCCGACGATGGAGGCGACGATGGAGAAACCACCCAGCACCAGCGGATAAATCACCGCTTCGGGGGAACCGGTAATCATCAGGCCACCGAGCAGCATGGTGGCGATGATGGTCACAGCGTAGGTTTCAAACAGGTCAGCCGCCATACCGGCGCAGTCACCGACGTTGTCACCGACGTTGTCGGCGATCACGGCAGGGTTGCGCGGGTCATCTTCGGGAATGCCGGCTTCGACCTTGCCCACCAGGTCGGCACCGACGTCAGCGCCCTTGGTGAAGATGCCGCCGCCAAGTCGGGCAAAGATGGAGATCAGCGAACCGCCAAAGGCCAGACCGACCAGCGCATGCGTCGCATGCTCGGTGGTTTCACCCAGCATCAGGGTCAGCACGGCATAGTAGCCCGCCACGCCCAGCAGACCCAGGCCCACCACCAGCATGCCGGTGATGGCGCCGCCCTTGAATGCGACGTTGAGGGCAGCATTCAGACCATTCTTGGCTGCTTCGGCGGTACGCACATTGGCACGCACCGACACGTTCATGCCGATATAACCGGTCAAGCCGGAGAGGAAGGCGCCGAGCGCAAAGCCGACTGCCGTTTGCCAGCCCAGAGCGAAGAAAATCGCGGCCAGCAGGATGACACCGACGATGCCAATGGTGGTGTATTGCCGATTCAGATACGCGGAAGCGCCTTCCTGCACCGCCGCTGCAATTTCACGCATGCGGTCATTGCCAGTGGGCAACCCCAGAATCCACTTGATCGACATGATCCCGTACAGCAGCGCAAACACCGCCGCCACGAGAGCAAACAGCAAACCTTCATTCATTGTTATATCTCCTTAAATATCCGAAACACCATTAAACACCCCAAAAAAAGACAGTAGTTTTAGCCACCGTCTCTTTCCCCTACTCCTTGCCAATTGCCAATCCACCTTCGAAACGGGTGCCTGGCTGAAACCCGAATATTTCATCGAGCCGGAGATCACGGATACACGTATCGACTGCCGCCTGACCATGCTCGCGCTGTACTTCGGACAAAATCAGTTTGGCTGAATTGCCGTTGTAGAACCCCCCAAAGTCAGCCTGCACCTTGAGCAGTTGCCGCGCGCGGTCAAGCGTCATGTCAGTATGCCCCTGATCTCCTGAATGACTTACAGCTTGAACGTCGACAGCTTCTTCGCCACCGCAATGTTCTTCAGCGTCACGTACACCGGCAGGCCATCCTTGTATTTCGGATAGTCCTCGCCCTGGATCAGCGGCGTCAGGTAACGCTTGCACTTGGGCGTGATGCCGAAGCCATCCTTGGTGATGAAGTCGCGCGGCATGAACTTCTCGACGTTGGCGACCTTGGACAGCGGCGCCATGCCGATCTTGTACTTGTAGGGCGAATCGGACAGGCGATCGACCGTCGGCATCACCGAGTTGTGGCCCTTGATCGCAAGTTCGACGGCCTTCTGGCCCAGTTCATAGGCCTGCTTGACGTCGGTTTTCGAGGCAACGTGGCGTGCGGCGCGCTGCAGGTAATCGGCCACGGCCCAGTGGAACTTGTGACCGTGTGCTTCCTTGATCATGTTGGCAACCACCGGAGCGGCACCACCCAGTTGGGCGTGGCCAAATGCATCGCGTGTGCCCTGCTCGGCGAGGAAAGTACCGTCCGGATAGTGGCAGCCTTCGGACACCACCACGGTGCAGTAGCCATGCTCTTTCACCAGCTTGTTGACGCGGGCGAGGAATTTCTTCTGGTCGAACTCGATTTCCGGGAACAGGATGACAACCGGAATACCGTGGTCTTCCACCAGTCCGCCCGCTGCAGCAATCCAGCCTGCGTGACGACCCATCACCTCGATGACGAACACCTTGGTCGAGGTCTTGGCCATCGAGCGCACGTCGTAGCTGGCTTCCAGCGTGGACACCGCGATGTACTTGGCGACCGAACCAAAGCCCGGACAGCAGTCGGTGATGGGCAGGTCGTTGTCGACCGTCTTCGGCACATGGATGGCCTGGATCGGGTAACCCATCTGCTCGGACAACTGGCTGACCTTGAAGCAGGTATCGGCCGAATCGCCACCGCCGTTGTAGAAGAAGTAGCCGATGTTGTGCGCCTTGAATACCTCGATCAGGCGCTCGTATTCGCGACGGTTGGCTTCCAGCGATTTCAGCTTGAAACGGCAGGAGCCAAATGCGCCGGAAGGCGTGGAACGCAGTGCAGCAATGGCTGCGGCGGATTCCTTGGTGGTGTCGATCAGGTCTTCGGTCAGCGCGCCGATGATGCCGTTGCGGCCGGCGTAGACCTTGCCGATCTTGTCCTTGTGCTTGCGCGCGGTTTCGATCACGCCACAGGCCGACGCATTGATCACGGCGGTCACGCCACCGGATTGCGCATAAAAGGCGTTCATCTTTTTAGCCGCTGTCTTTTTCACTGCTGTCTTTTTTACCGTCGTTTTTACTGCCATGCTGCTGTCTCCTCAGTTTTTTTGCCGGGCCGTACCAGACCCGCAAATCACATACAAATCACATAACGAAAAGCCAGCACGCAGGCTGGCTTCTCAAGTTCAATTATTGCTGTCGACCGGAGCTTCGGACAGACGCTTCACTTCCTCGTCAGCCTGCATTCTCAGCAGTGTGGTGACACAGTCACCCATGTCGTCATATTCCTCACGGCCCGTCGCGAAGCGATCGCGTATACGGTAGAAGAACATGCTGCGATAACGTGAATCGTCCGTTTTCGACAACACGAAATGACAGCCATGCTCGTTCCAGTACAAGCCCGGGCACAGCGTCAGTTCACGGTCATCAACATAAAGCCGGATTTCGGTTTCGACATCCTGAATCACGACGTCCCTGCCATAACGCTCCTTCACCGCGCTGGCGACAATCCAGCGCTCGGTGTCGGTTATCGGGGCAATCTGTCGTGGCATTGTTGCAAAAAACCTGGTTGATTAACCCAGCGCAGCAAAGATCGAGTCACGGATACCGTCGACCTTGCCTACGCCTGCAACCTTCACATACTTGGGTGCGCCGGCTTCGCCGCGCGCTGCCCAGTCGCCATAGTATTTCACCAGCGGCTCGGTCTGTGCGTGATACACGTCGAGGCGCTTCTTGACGGTTTCTTCCTGGTCGTCGTCACGCTGGATCAGGTCTTCACCGGTGACATCATCCTTGCCGGCCACTTTGGGCGGATTGAACACGACGTGGTAGGTGCGGCCCGAAGCCACGTGTACGCGACGGCCCGACATGCGCTTGACGATCTCTTCGTCGGCGACGTCGATCTCGACCACGTAGTCGATCGGCACGCCGGCGGCCTTCATCGCCTCAGCCTGCGGAATGGTGCGCGGGAAGCCGTC
>JAIOJU010000277.1 GCA_019911765.1 Thiobacillus sp. | reverse complement strand
CTTCCGCGTAGTGGGCGATTTTCCCGAAATCACCGCGCTCGGATGCCTCGGCAAGTTTGAGGAAGGGCGCATAGGGGCCGGCTTGATGGATCAGGGCCTGGACGATGGGCTCGGGCATGGGCAGGCGTTCGAGCAGATGATCGAGCGGGATGCCCATCAGCGGTTCTGCCAGGGAGAACAGTCCGGTCATGAATAAATCGTCCTGGGCCTGACGATTCAACCGGGACTGGCCGAGCAGTTCGCAGAGGCGCCCGCGTGTGACGGCGGTGCGTGCCAGCAGGGCACTGGTCGGCGTCGGATTGACGGTGACCAGAAGCAGTGCCAGCCAGCGATACAGGGTCATCAGCCCGATCTGGGTCAACGCCTGGCGCACGGTGTGGACTTTTTGCTGCAGGCCCGAGGCGGCGGAATTGGCGTAGCGCAACAGGCGTATGGTCAGGGCGGCATTGCGGCGCAGAGGCTCTTCGATTTCACTCAGGTCTTCGCAGGTACGAACCTTGTTCATCAGTTCAAGCACGGCCGCCTGCCCCGGCTGGATCGCCTTGTTGGCGAGGTTCTCCGGGCGGGCGAAATAATAGCCCTGGAAATACTGGATGCCGCAGTTGCGGCAAAGCTCGAACATCTCGCGGGTTTCGACCTTTTCGGCAATGAACTGGCCGGTGAAGTCGCGCTGGATGTGGGCGATGATTTCCACGGTCTTTTCGGGATGCTGTTCCAGCACGTCGAGCTTCACAAAGTCGACCATCGGCAACAGCGGACGGTATTCCTCCAGCGCGACGAAATCATCCAGCGCAAAGCGGTAGCCGAGCAGTTTGAGTTCCTGGATGCGGGCGATCAGCACCGGCGTGACCGGGACGGTCTCGAGGATTTCGTAGACGACATGATGAGACGGCAGCAGGCAGACGAAATCGCTCATCAGCGTGGCTTCGTCCAGGTTGATGAAGGCGAGCTTGCCTTGCAGCAGCCAGTCGGGACCAAGACAGAGGGCGTTGCTGATGACCTCGACGCCGGCTTGCAACTGGCTGCTGATCTGCGCCGAGACCGACGCCAGCGACTTCCTGAACAGCAGTTCGTAGGCGAACAGGCGGTGTTCGGCATCGACTATGGGTTGTCGTGCGAGAAAGGTTTCCTTGCCCAAGTAGACTCCTCGAATGGCTCGGGTTTACATGTTTATTTGAAGAGGCATATTACTCGATCCAGATTGTCTGTCGGATGGTTCATCCTTCAAGGATCTGTGTTGGCTGAAACGTTTGCATCAGGTAAGGGTTTTTGGCAACGGACGTGTCTCGGGCTTCATGGAGGCCAGTCATGCAGATGAAAGGGGGGCAGCTTGAACTGCCCCCTTTTTCATCTGGCCGCAGGACCGGCGCTAATGCACTGCGCTCAGTCCGGGCAGCACGTTGGCGGCCATCACCCCATCTTCGGCAGGCGATCCAGTGCCGCCTTGATCGCTTCCTCAGGGTAGGCGGAGTCTTCCAGTTTGCCGCTGAAGTAGCTGTCGTAGGCGGCCATGTCGAAATGGCCGTGGCCGGAGAGGTTGAAGAACAGCGTCTTCGCCTCGCCGCTTTCCTTGCAGCGCAGGGCCTCGGCGATGCAGGCGGCGATGGCGTGGTTGGATTCCGGCGCGGGCACGATGCCCTCGGCGCGGGCGAAGGTGACGCCGGCCTGGAAGGTGGCGAGTTGCGGCACGGCCTGGGCCTCGATCAGTTTCTCGTGGTAGAGCTGCGACACCAGCGCCGAGTCGCCGTGGTAGCGCAGGCCACCGGCGTGGATGCTGGGCGGCATGAAGTCGTGGCCGAGGGTGTACATCAGCATCATCGGCGTGAGCTTGGCAGTGTCGCCGAAATCATAGGCGTAGTGGCCGCGCGTCAGGGTGGGGCAGGATTCGGGTTCCACCGCGACCAGACGCACGTTCTTGCCGGCGGCCTTGTCGGCAAAGAAGGGGAAGGCCGCGCCGCCGAAGTTGGAGCCGCCGCCGCAGGGGGCGAAGATCATGTCGGGATAATCGCCGGCTTTCTCGAACTGCTTCTTGGCTTCCAGCCCGATCACGGTCTGGTGCAGCAGGACGTGATTCAACACCGAACCGAGGGCGTAGTTGGTGTCGGCATGCGTCGCGGCGTCTTCCACCGCTTCGGAAATCGCCAGGCCGAGCGAGCCCGGATTGTTCGGGTCCTGCTCCAGCGCGGCACGTCCGGAATTGGTTTCCATGCTCGGGCTGGCGAACACTTCCGCGCCCCAGTTCTGCATCATTGAACGGCGGTAGGGCTTCTGGCCGTAGCTCACCTTGACCATGTATACCCGCACGTCGAGTCCGAACATCTGGCCGGCTAGCGCCATCGAGCAGCCCCACTGTCCGGCGCCGGTTTCGGTGGCGATACGCTTGATGCCGGCCTCGGCGTTGTAATAGGCCTGCGCCACCGAGGTGTTGACCTTGTGCGAGCCGGCCGGGGAGACGCCTTCGTACTTGTAATAGATCTTGGCCGGGGTGCCGAGCGCGGCTTCCAGGCGGTGGGCGCGGAACAGCGGCGAGGGACGCCACAGCTGGTAAATCTCGCGCACCTTGTCGGGAATCGCAATCCAGCGCTCGGCCGACATTTCCTGCTCGATCAGGCTCATCGGGAAAATCGCCGTCAGCGCTTCCGGGCCGATCGGCTTGCCATCCGGGCCCAGCGGCGGCGCCGGCGGGTTGGGCATGTCGGCGACGATGTTGTACCAGTGGGTGGGGATCTCGGATTCGTCGAGCAGGATCTTGGTTTGCGGCATGGCAATCTTCCCTTTTATATTAATCACTGACAGTGTTTCGGATTTGAAAGTCCGAATTGAATCATCGGTTAATCGTGCCATGCCGTCAACGAACCCGACGTGTCCACCCCGGGGATCGAACCGTCAGTTCATGCGGCACGTGATTAATGTAGCGGCGTTTCTGCGGCTGTTGCGTGACGGGAAAGCCGGCAACGTGTTGCAAGACGATGACATTAAATGTGCGGATCTCCACTATTTTGTAGAGGAAGCTTCCTGCTGTGGCGGGTCCACGGCATACTGAACCGATAATCGCGTTTCCGAAGGAAAAAAGCATGCGTATCAAGACCCTGACCCTATTGATTGCCCTGGCCGGCACCACCCTGCAGGCACAGGCCATGGATGATCGGCTTTATGTCGTCCCTTCGGCGAATTACACCTTTTCCGATAATGACCGCCGGGCCGATGACGGCTGGGGTGCCGGGGTGTCTCTCGGCAAGCCGGTTACCCGGAACCTCAACCTGGAACTGGGGCTGACCGGCAGTTCGCTGGATTACAAAACAGGCGGCGGCGATTACGGCCTGACGGGCCTGGGTGTGGATGCCGTGTATCTGCTCAATCGCGATGCTGATTTCACGCCTTATGGCGTGTTGGGTCTGGGGGTGTTGCGTACCGATATTCCGGGCGGGGACGATACCGGCCTGATGGCCAATGTTGGCCTGGGCATCATGAAGCGCCTGACCGACAATGTCTCGCTGCGTGCCGATGCCCGCTACCGCTGGGATAACAATGCGGCCAATGCTTTCAATGCAAATAATTTCGGCGACGTTGTCGTCAGTGTGGGCCTGAAAATCGCATTGGGGCAAAAGGCTCAACCTGCGCCCAAGCCCGCACCTGTCATGGACGTTGCGCCCACGCCTGTCGTGCAGATCCCCGAACCCGTTCCGGCACCCCAGCCCGAGCCTGCTCCTGCCGCAGAACCGGCCCCGGTTGCGCCGACGCTCAAGACCAGGCAGGCGGTCATGCTCGAGCAGTCCAAGCCCGGTGACGTGGTGGTCATTCTCGAAGGCGTGAACTTTGAGTTTGATTCCGCCCGTCTGCGTCCCGATGCCATCGTCATCCTGGACGAAGCCGTGCAGGTGCTGAACTACCGCAAGGACATCAGCGTGGATGTCAACGGCCATACCTGCAGCATCGGCACGAACAAATACAACCAGGGACTATCGGAGCGCCGTGCAAAATCCGTGTACGACTATTTCGTCGACAAGGGCATTGCCGCTGACCGCCTGACCACCCAGGGCTTCGGCGAGACCCGGCCAGCACACAGCAATGCCACCCGCGAAGGGCGCGCCAGGAACCGCCGCGTGGAGCTGTTCATCAAGTAAGCAGCACGATCTGCTGACGTTACGGATAGGCCCTGTGCCTGTCCCGTGATGTGCTCTGAACAGGGTCCGGCTCATCAGGCCGGGCCCTGTTTTCGTTCGGTTCGCTGCGTACCGCAATACCCGATTGTTTATATCGGAGATTGGCCTACAAAGAAATAAGTCGTGAGCCTGTTTATTTTGTTCATTCGGCTCGTTTCAGACTGTTCAAGAGGACCACATCATGCGAAACGTACATATCGATTACCAGGGGCCTGACCATGGCTTCCTGGCCGCCAGCCTCCTGGCGAAAGACGCTGCCAGGGAAAACCAGATGAAAGATCCGACCATCGTGTCCTGGCATCAAGACAGCAGGCAGGGCGTGACCCCATGCTATGAGGGCGCCAATCCGGAAACCTGGTGGGAAAAATACGGGGAAGGAAACGGCGGCAGGCTGGAGATCAGTGTGGGAGATGACTATCAGTTCATCATGATGGATGCGCGTGGCTACGAAACGGTAGGCGAGCTGCCGCTACGCAACCTGACGGATAAGGAGGGGAATCAATACCTCTGCTACACCCCCATTCAGGGCAAGGATTCTTCGGTGCCCAAGAAAGAGGCCTGTGCGCTTCTGGATGGCTGGCTGGCAGATCAGTACTGAAATATCCTTCGGGACTCATCAGGCAAAAGGATTCGCTGCGTATTTTTTGCAAGGCAGCGCTTGTTTCGTGGCGCTTCCTTGTAATCAGTGCTTGCGCTTGATCTACATCAGCTGTTCGATCAGCCTTTGAATGCGTTTCCTTGCATCTTCGGATAGTGTGGGGTGTTCCTGCTGTGCGGTGCGCCCGATGACGACGCTGCCAACCGGCCTGGCCCCGATGGTTTTTGCAGTCAGTTTCAGTTGTTTCAGCGTGGTGAAGAACAGGCGGCTCAGCAGGCCGGGTGCCGCGCAGGACGCGATGAGGATGGCTTTTTGCGTGGCGTGCGATTTGCGAAATTTCGGGGCAGGCGTCCCCCATGGCCAATAGGCATACACGATCAGACGCTCCATGAAACGTTTGAATACAGCGGTTACGGTATAAAAATTGGTAGGGGAGGCAAGGATATAGCCGTCGGCTGCCTCGATCTTGTCGACCAGCGCCTGCATGGAATCGTTTTGCACGCATGTTCCTGGGGTGTCACCCGGTTGCTGGGTGCATTCACGGCAATTGCGGCAGAACTCGATGGGGTAATCGCGCAGGTTGACGACGTCGACCTGGACTCCCGCCAATGTGGCAGCTTGCACGGCCACGTCTATCGCCTGATCCATGACGCCACCCGACCGGTAGGAGCCATTGACGGCGAGAAGTCGTCTCATCACACTCCCTCCAGATAAATCGACAGATTTGGCCTCTTTCGATAATAGGCCACAATCAGATCGGCGCGGTTGGCCAGAAGTGCTTCCGGGGGAGATCTGCAATCGTTCCCGATATCAGGAAAAGAGAGGAACTGAAATGGTTCAGGTACTTGTTGTTGTATCGCTGGTGACGCTTCTCGCTGTGTACTGGTGGCATCGTTCATCCACCCGGA
This sequence comes from Thiobacillus sp., assembly GCA_019911765.1. Taxonomy (GTDB): domain Bacteria; phylum Pseudomonadota; class Gammaproteobacteria; order Burkholderiales; family Thiobacillaceae; genus Thiobacillus. The sequence continues at coordinate 18,509 of JAIOJU010000277.1, read as the reverse complement.
AAAAACCGCTGACCGCATCTGTTGCGAGACGGGACACACGCAGCCGGTATCACTGCGTTGAAGTATGCGCAGGAAACCCCGCGTGCGAATCGGTCTGCCAGCTTGGACGCATGCGCTTTCTTTCCCAGGAGGCCCCCAGCCTGCCTGTATCAGGCTGCAGCGCAGCAAGCTGCACGTGCAGCTTCATTCACCACGATGACCGCAGAGATGACGACCGCCGCCATGTCTACGGACAATGGGCAGGCATTCCGCCCGAAGCCACGGGTGAGCGCCGTGCAAGAATCGAGCGGCGCACCTCACCGGAAAGTGCGGTGAGGCCATCGATGGCGCATTGAACTGTCCAGGGCAGAACAGCGCACCATGCCACCCATGTCGGAGTGCCCTTTGACGATGGCCGGCAGAGAGTTCAGTGAACCGCTGCATCAGATCAGGGCGATCCATATTGAAGTGGAATCCATCCTGCAAAGCCTGGCGGCGTTACATGACGAAAACCCCTGCGCCAGTTGCACCCATGTCTGCTGCAAGGAGGTGCTTTGTCGTGAGAGTGTCGATAGCGATTTTCTGAGATTTGTTCTGGGTCCGAGGGTCGGTGACTACAGCGAGAACGATGGCTGGCATGTTCCGGGTTCGGGATGCCGGCTTGGATATGGCCGGCCCTTGATTTGCTATGAATACTTTTGCGAACGGTTCGATACTCAGGAGGTGAAGGTGACCCGGCAACTGTCTCGCGCGCTCAAAACGGTGTATGCCAGCGTGTTTGCGGGCCAGCATATGCTGGTGGTGGAGGACATCAATCGAATCAGCGCAAACAAGCTGCGCATGGTCCAGGGCAGATTGGAAGCCTTGAGGGATCTGGCGAACAGGGCGCTGCGACAGGCACTCAAAGAACGACTGAGCCAGCAACCAGGCAACGGCCATGCTGTCACAAGCCAATAAGAGGAACATAGAAATGAGTCGATCCACGACCGCAGTTGTTTTGTCTGCCCTGATCTTGCCGGGGGCCGGTCATATCTATCTGAAGCAAGCTGGGCGCGGCATGGCGTTGATCGCGGTGAGCCTGGCGTGTCTTTGGGTCATCATTGCCCAGGCCATGCAGCAAGCTTCGGCGGTTCTGGCGCAACTGGAGTCCGAAGGCGTCGTGCCGGATGCAGGCCAGTTCGCCGAGATGGTCTCCCATGCCTCGAATCATTCGGAAAGCGGCAGTGCAATGATGGCGACGCTGGTGCTGGTCGGTTGCTGGCTGTTCGGGGTCATTGATGCGTACCGGTTGGGGCAGAATGAGGTAAGTGGATCTACCCAAAAACAATAGTGCGGAGCAACACGATACCTGAGGCCAGATGGCGATTTTCCCGGAATGGAGCAGCATCGCTTATGCTGTCACCTGTTGTGCGCCAGAATCTCAGGCGCATCCTCAGTGGCGCCAGCCATTGCACAATACTCATCCAGCAAGTCAGGAAACGTCCCATGAAAAAATCCGATCTCGACCGAAACGAAGGCCTGAAAATTGCGGGTCAGATGAAGCAGGCCGGCACGCCGGATCGCTTTGGCAGCGCAGCCAATACCGGGGTGTCGCGTCGTGACCAGCGCAAGCTTGATCAGGCGCAGGGTTTGCTTCCATTTGCCGTGAAGCTCGATGGTGCGTTGGTGAAGCAGATTCAAACCCTGGCTGAAACAAGCGGCACGAGCATCAATGAAACGGTGGCAGACCTGCTCACCAAAGGACTGGCCAAATAAGCCTGTACAGACCAACCGCCGACGAGGGAACCACGATGGCCACACCGGATATCCGCAACATTGCAGTGTTTTGTGATTTTGAAAACGTGGCCATAGGCGTGAAGGAATCCAATGCCCCGGATTTCAGAATCCGCCCGGTGCTGGAGCGGCTGCTGCTGAAGGGCAGCATTGTGGTGAAGAAGGCGTATTGCGACTGGGACCGCTACAAGGAATACAAGCGGGACATGCATGAGGCAGCGTTCGAACTGATCGAGATTCCGCATGTGCGGCAATCAGGCAAGAACTCGGCAGATATCCGCATGGTGGTGGATGCGCTTGACCTCTGCTACACCAAGACGCATATCGATGCCTTCGTCATCATCAGCGGCGATTCGGATTTTTCGCCACTGATTTCAAAACTGAAGGAAAACGGCAAGAGCGTGATCGGCATAGGCGTACGCGGTTCGGCGTCGTCGCTGTTGATTGGCAACTGTGATGAATTCATTTTTTATGAAGACCTGGTGCAGGTGAAGGCTCCAGCCAAAGCGCCTGCCCGCAAACCGGCGGCAGCAGCCAGGCCGGTCAAGGAAACTGCCAGTCAAGACAAGGCAGCACAGGGCGCCGTCGATAAGGCTGCTGCCGTCAAAGAGCCTGCCGGCGGCACGGCCAAGACGGGGAGCAGACGCAGACCCCGGCCTGCACTGGAAAAAGCAGCGGTTGAAGAAAGCATGGCCGTCAAGACCGAGCCGGGCGCCGAGGACAAGAAGGGACAGGCAGTCGAGCTCGTGGTGAGCACGGTGGAACAGCTGGTGGCGGATCGGGGCGGCGAAGGCTCCATCTCGGCATCGCTGATCAAGAGCACGATCAAGCGGGTTCACCCGGGTTTCAGCGAATCAGAATACGGCTATAGCGCATTTGGGAAAATCCTCGACGATGCGCACAAAAAAGGCGCACTGGTGGTGGACAAGAAAGAAGGCGGGGCAGTTATTGTCAGCCTGCCCACATCCCGAGGTTGAGCTCGTTGTTACAAGCAGGCAGGGACACCCGTCTGGTCCGGTATCGGGTCTTCATTGATATGCTGAAAATCCAATTCGCACACCTGATATGAACAAGCTTGTATTGATTGCCGCGCTTGTTGTTGCTGCGTATTACGCGCTTCTCCCGACGCCCGCCGCGCCGGACAGACACGAAGCCCCTGCTTCTGGTGCATCCTCCGTCATTCACGAAGTCAGCGACGCTGCCTTCGATGACGCCTTCGCCAACCGTCGCAGCAATCTGCAACTTGAGGGCCGGGGCACGGTGGTGAAGCTGCTGGCGGACGACAACGACGGCAGCCGCCATCAACGCTTCATTGTCCGGCTGGGTTCCGGACGGACGCTGCTGCTGGCTCACAACATCGATCTGGCGAAGCGTATCGATACGTTGCGCACCGGGGATACGGTTGCCTTTTCTGGCGAATATGAATGGAACGCGAAAGGCGGCGTGATGCACTGGACGCACCATGACCCGCAGGGTCGTCATCCGGGCGGCTGGATCAGGCATAACGGGCTGACCTATCAGTAGCGGATCTGGTGGTCTCTGCTTGGCAGCCAAGTTGGAAACATCCCGTAACAAATCTCCCGATATCGGACACATTGCAGTTACACCAGCCCTTCAGAATGCGTTTCATGCCGTAGCAATATTGCGTCGGCAATTTTGACAACAGCCCTGAAGGAGTTCGAGATGAAATGGATACCCGGTTCTTTTGCTAAACGTACCCTGGTCGTGGGTTTGATGGCGAGTGGCGGCATTCTGGCCGCTTCGGCTTACGCAATGAGCGCAGGCGGCCCCGAAGGCAAGGGCGGCTGTGAAGCCAGGCAGATGCAGAAGCATGACGGCCAGAAAAACCAGGCCGCGCGCGAAGAGAAGCGTTCGAAGCACATGGTCATGCTGAAGGACAAGCTCAAGCTGACACCGGAGCAGGAAACGGCGTGGAATGAGTTTGTCAGCGCATCCCAGCCGGAGGGGCGTCGCATGAATGCAGACAGGCAGGCAATGCGTGGCGAGTTTGAAAACCTGAATACGCCGCAGCGTCTGGACAAGATGCTGGCGATGTCAGAAGCGCGCCGTGTCAGCATGCTGGAGCGTACGCATGTGATCAAGGCTTTCTATGGCCAGCTGACGCCCGAGCAGCAGGCAGTATTTGACGCCGAAGCCATGCCGAAGCGTCACCAGGCCCGTCAATCGCATCGCATTCAATCCTGAGTCGTACGGTAGCCGTTAACCAGGCGTGGATGGGCAACCATCCACGCTTTTTTGTGCCCAGGCATGAATGTGATGCGTGGTTTTATATGGCAGGCCAAGACTGTTCGGCGCACGATGGTGTATTGGTGAGCCTGGCTGCAGTATCCTGACCGGATATTGATTCCGGGACGATTCATGAAAATCCGCACTGTTCTGGCAACAGGCCTGATGTTGGCGCTGCTGGGTTGCAGCAAGCTCACGCTGGATAACTACAACCAAATCACCATGGGTATGAGTTACGACGCAGTGGTTCTGCTGATCGGACCACCGGAAAAATGTGACGACATGATGGGGGTGCGCAGTTGCGAATGGGGCGATGGCGAGCGCTCGGTCCAGGTGAATTTTGTCGCGGGCCAGGTGCTGATTTTTTCATCCCGCAACCTGAAATGACACACCGCAGTCAGTCGGGTCAGGCAAAGCCATGCCCGGATAGCGATAAACATTCGCCATGCATGGATGCGGGTGCTAGATTACTTCTAGTGGGCCGCAACGGCCTGATCTGCAAAGGAGAACGTATGCGTACTACTTTGACCATTGCCTTGCTCGGATTGACACTCAATGCCTGGGCTGCTCCTGAAACCTACAAGATCGATGACACCCACAGCTTTGCCAACTGGAGCGTACGTCACATCGTCGGCAAGACCACCGGAACGTTCACCGGCGTGAAGGGCACGTTGATGCTCGACCCTGCCAATCCCAATACCGGGTCGGCGAATGTGACCGTCAGCCTGTATTCACTGGAATCCGGCCACCGTGCGCGTGACGTGCATTTGCTGACCAGCGATTTTCTGGATGCAAATGCCTATCCGGAGATGCGTTTCGTGGCGAGTGGATTCCGTTCAACCGGCAAGGACATGGGCGTGATGAGCGGGCAGTTGACGCTGCATGGCGCCACACGCCAGGTTGATATTCCCTACAAGATCCTGGGCACGGCAACCGATCCCTGGGGCAATGTGCGCACGGCGTTTGAAGGCACGTTCAGCCTGAACCGGTCTGACTACGGCATCATGAAGTTTGTCGATGGCGGCAACGGCATGATCGGCAACCCAGTGGAGATCACCTTGCTGGTCGAGGCCCTGAAGCTGGGAGCGGACGGCCAGCCGGTTAACCTGAAAGCCAAGCCGGTTGTGCAACCTGCACCGACTCCCGCAACGGCCCAACCTGCCGACCCAGCCAGGAAGGATGACCGCCCTGACCTCAAGGACATGCTCAAGGGGATTTTTAATTGAGGCGTGGCTGCTTCGGCATGGCCACGATGGTATGCGCGCTAATGAGCATGTCGCCGGCCTGTGCGGCCGCCCTCGCACCGGCGAACAAGTCAGAGATCGATGCCTTGCTGATGGTGCTCAAGGCATCGGGGTGCCAGTTCAATCGGAATGGCACGTGGTATTCGTCTCGGGATGCACAGGCGCATCTTGCCCGGAAGCTGGATTACCTGGTGAACAAAAATGCAGTTGCCAGTTCGGAGCAGTTTATTGAACGCGCTGCGACCAAGAGCAGCGTGACCGGGCAGGCATACACTGTCAGATGCGGAAAGGACGCATCGGTCCCAAGCAGTGTGTGGCTGGCCCGGGAACTGAACATCCTTCGCACACTTCCTGCCAAGGCGCTCAAGCTTGATTGATCAGCAAGGTACGCAAGCCATAAACGATAAAGTGGCGCTTCCTGTGGGCTCGGGTCATCCAGGTCCCGCCGTACAGGCGTTTCCTGCGGCATCTTGCCCGAACGGGCCCGGTAAGCCCACCCGTGGAGGACTCAAGCGATGCCGTTTGAAGTAAAAAGCCTGTCAGGCTGGATAGACTTCTTTGGGCAAATGGACATACCCGTATTGAGCCATACGGTACGAGATCTGGAGCACCTGAATACCGGCCACAATCTCAATGCAAACAGCGTTGCCGATATCGTGAATGACGACCCGCTGATGACGGTCAAGCTGTTGCGCTATATGCAATCGCACAAGCATCGTGCCCAGATACAGGAACTGCTCGACGTCAAGCAAACGCTGCTGATGATGGGAATGGAAACGTTTTTTCGGGAAGTCCCTATTACGTTGATCGCGGAAGAGATGCTGCGCGAACATCGTGACGCGCTGTTTTTTCTGAAAGCTACGGTACGGCGCGCCCAGCGTTCTGCCTTATACGCGGCTGACTGGGCTTTTCACCTGCATGACATGCATTCCGAAGAGGTGCGGGTGTCGGCCTTGCTTACCCATGTTGCCGAGATGTTGATGTGGTGCTTCAATCCCGGCCAGATGCTTGTGATCAGGAAGCAGCAGGCGCTCGAGCCCACAAGGCGTAGTGCCGAGATTCAAAAGCAGGTATTGGGTTTTGCCGGTGTGGATTTGCAGCGTCAACTGGTGATCGCGTGGCGATTGCCAGAGTTGCTGGCGAGTCTGACGGATCCGGCGCAGGCCGATTCACCCCGGGTACGCGCAGTGCTGCTGGCTGTAAGGTTGGCGCGCCATTCGGCCAATGGCTGGCATGATCGAGCACTGAATGACGATTTCACTGCGATCGCTGAACTCCTGCACATGGACCCCGGCAAGGTGCCGGCGATGGTCAAGACCGGCCCGGCTGCGAATTTGAGCTAGGGCCCGTGCACACTAATTTGCGTCTGCGTCGTTGCGAAAAAGCGATGGTTGCAAGGCACGTCCCGCTTCGCGGGCTGCATCCTGAATCGACCTCGGCGCAGGTGCGAAATTAGTGTGAACAGCCCCTGGTTTCCTGCTTGTGCCGATTTGTTGGCCGGCCTCCCTGATCATTCCGGTAGAGCAGGTGGGTGAGCGAGAATATGCCCAATATTGACAATATTCAAGCCATGGCCAGTCAGAACCGTTAAGCAGGGTGAGAATGTCCGGTTCTGACAAGAGCGTGGGCGAAAGATGGAGGCCGTGGCAAGTTGCGTGGCTATTTTTCCAATTGAGTCTTGCATGTTCGCAGGGAGACTGATGTCGCAACAACCAAAAAGCATGGCGGAGTGGCTGGCCTTTTTTGGGCAGGCCGACATTCCCGTTCTCAGGCGTACCGCGCGGGAATTGCAGCATTTGCACGACGACGAGTCATTGTGCGATGCGCGCAGCATCGCCAATGTCGTGACGGACGATCCCTTGATGACGGTGAAGCTGTTGCGCTACATGCAGACGCACAAGCATCGGGTGCAGAAGCATGAATTGGTCGATGTGAAACAAATGTTGTTGATGATAGGTCTGGAGACGTTCTTTCGTGAAGTTCCAGCCACACCGGTTGCAGAAGATCTGCTGCATGGTCACCTCGATGCACTGGTGCAGCTACTGCAGACGGTTCAGCGTGCCCAGCGTTCGTCCAGTTATGCTTTCGACTGGGCCTTGCGTTTGCACGATTTGCATGCAGAAGAAGTGCTTGTATCGACGTTGCTCTCCCATGTTTCAGAAATGCTGATGTGGTGTTTCAATCCCGAAGAAATGCTTGAAATCCAGAAGTTGCAGCAGACGGACGAGACTTTGCGCAGTACGGATGCGCAAAAGCAGATTATGGGTTTTGCGGGGGTGGATTTCCAGCGTCATCTGGTGCGTGAATGGCAGATGCCCGAATTGTTGAAGAATCTGGTGGATCCGGTACAGGCGGGTACACGGCGGGTACGCAATGTCACGCTGGCGGTCGACCTGGCGCGTCATTCGGCGAAAGGCTGGGATAACGCCGCCTTGCCAGATGATTACCGCAGGATTGCGTCCTTGTTACGGATGGAGCCGGACAGGGTCGAGGCGCTGGTCAAAGCGGGTCCCGCAGATATACTCCATTCGGGTATCACTCATTAGGACCATGCACCATCCGGCCTGACTGGCAACTCAGGCCGGTTTGGGAATAACGATTTTTTCCAGCTTGCCGGCGAGTTGGGCGATGGCCTGGCCAGCCGGACAGCCGGGCGTGTTTTGCATCAACAATTGCCGCCGCATGACGGCCTGGCGCACTTCAGGATCGACGGGAATATCGCCGGTATGCACCAGGTGGACAGGGTGCTCGGGGTCGGTTGCCACGAAGCGGTTGAGTACCTGCTGCAGTTGGTGGGTGATGGCCTGGCCACTGCCTTGACGGGTGACCTGGTTGACGATGACACGAATGGTTTGTCGTTGCTGTTGCCCGACCAGAACCTTGATCGTGGCGTAGGCATCGGTGAGCGAGGTGGGTTCCGGCGTGGCCACCATCAATACCTCAGACGCCAGCGAAACCGCAAACAGCACGACGTCGGAAATTCCCGCGCCGGTATCCAGCAGGACAACATCGTAATGGGGGATCAGGCCGTTTATCACGCGCAGAAATTCGTTGCGTACTTCAGGTGTCAGTCGTGAATACTCGACCATGCCGGAGCCAGCCAGCAGTACGGAGAACCCACCCGGAGCAGGAAGAATGGCGTCTTCGAGCCTGGCCTTGCCGGTGAAGACATCATGCAATGTGATCTTGGGGAACAGGTTGAGTACGACATCGAGGTTGGCAAGGCCCAGGTCCGCATCCAGTACCAGCACACGGTTGCCGCGCTTGGCAAGTGCCGCAGCGAGGTTGGCTGACACAAAGGTTTTGCCTACCCCGCCCTTGCCGCTGGTGACGGCAAGCACCTTGCCGTAGGGTTTCAGTGGGACCTTTGCCACATCCTGGCTTGCGTCAGTGGGGGTCAGAACATCGTTCATGCGATTACTCGTTTTGTGGGCAGGCCCGGGGCGCCATGGGGAGGGATGCCCATGTTCCCTGTTGGCGTCATTTCATCCATGATGAGATGGCTGAACAACAGGCCTTTTTCTTCGGCACTGACTGAAAGCTCCCGGGGCTGGTCAAGCTTGACCAGGTTGCGGCCATCGGATTTTGCGCGATAGAGCTGCGAGTCGGCACGTTCAATCCATAAATCGGCGGTGGAACGCACCCATTCAGGCGCATAGGCGCCCCCGATGCTGACCGTGGCCTGGATGTTTTGCATGGGTGCGATGGGGATAGTGAGCGAGGCAATGGATTTGCGTATCCGTTCGGCAACCGCTTGCCCAAAGAGCGGCCGGCAGTTGGGCATGATCACGGCGAATTCTTCACCACCGTAGCGGGCGACAATGTCCATGGGGCGTACGCAACTCGCAAGGCAGCCCGCGATGACGCGCAGCACCTGATCGCCTGCCAGGTGACCATGGGTGTCGTTGATGGACTTGAAATGATCGATATCCAGCAGCAGCAGCAGCACCGATTCGCCGGAGCGTGCAACGGTTTCGATCGAGCGTTCGAGCGCGGCGTGGAAGTGGCGACGATTTCCCAATCCCGTCAACGGATCCTTGAGCGAAAGTTCGCACAAGCCATCAATCAGGCGCTGCAGGTAGTCGGTTGGTGATTCGCCCGACTCCTGAAGTCCGTTCTTCGCGTCGTGCTGCAAAAGCGCGCATGCGTCATCGAGTTGCAGATCGTGCGGATTGATCAGGGAGGACGCGGTCAGTGAGGCCACAGTGGGTTCCAATGCCTGGCGATGTTGTTATCAAGGGGCGGCACATAGATGGGACTTGGCTGCCATTCAAAGCGAGTATGTGGGCATTTGGTACTTTGATCAAGCGTGTTTGTGCGCGGCTGCTGCGTACGCACGAACGGTAGCTGTCGGTCAGCCCCGCAGCAACGTCATGGGAACCGGCTTCTGGCGATCAGGCTGAATGGGTGAATCTGGCAAGAATGGACGCCACTTCGAGGGAGGGCGCCGCATCCTTGATGTGGCAACGAAACGGACTGGCTGTAGCTTTCCGCCGAAGCGGTCAGGCCACGCTGCCAAAGCTGCGGTCAGCGGCGATATAAGGGGCTTTTAACCCGGCAAGGCGGCAACTTTGCGTGATGGGCCCGCCTGGAAACAAGGTGTACAGAAATTTCAGTCCGCCTTGCTGATGGAAGTGCTCGTCCAAGGCGTCATGCAGATCGCGCAGGTTGATGACCGATTCATCTTCATGGTGAGCGTAATAATTTTGTATGGCACGAATGGCTTCCCAATGATCCGCAGTGAGTTCAAGGGACTCTTCCCGTGCAATTTTGATCGCATCCTCACGCACCCAGTCAAGCGGTGCATGGGGAAAGCTCGGATCGGTTACCGATTCCCTGGTCAGTTTGTTGATGTCGGTTGATGTATGCAGCATGGTCGTCTCCTTCGAGGCTTTCAGTAATGCTATCTAAAAATAGTTCAGGCAACCCCGGGTTTCAAGGGTTGATTGCCTGCGCAGCAGCCTCAAGGTTTCTGGGAATAAAAACTGAACCCCGCAAGGTTCAGTAATGATCAAGCCATCGAGCGTTTATGCGCCAAACTTAGCGACGGCCACCACCATGCGTTGTGCTGCCGCTACCGCCCGACTGTGTTGAGGCAGTGCTGTCTAGATAGCGATTAACTGAGTCAGCGCCAGCGCCCTTGTACACAAAGTCGCGGAATTCGGTCGAACTGAGGTCGTCTTCGATGCGGGTGTTGTGGATATCGTTCGGCATGTTGGCCCAGCCCGCGCCGTTGACGCTGTTGTGGTCGGCCAGTGCGGACAGGGAGAAGAGTGCGGCCAGTGAGCCAAAAACCAGGGTGTGTGCAGTGTGCTTCATGAATAGCTCCTATTCAGTTTGAAATGCCCGTCATGCGGGTATCTGCATGGGGTGAATGCATGGTAGACAGGGTCTGTGTCCCACCCATGTCACCGAGGTGGCGCTGTGTTCCATACTGTTTCAGTCTGTGACAGGCCCATCTGAACGACTAAGCTCAGAGGGTTGGTGAGCAAGGAGAACCCGCATGGCAAAACGCACTTATTCGCTAGCCAAGGTCTATGGCTTGCTGGAGCCCGGACCGGTTGTCCTGGTGACCACTGCCCGCAAGGGGCAGGCCAATGTCATGACGATGTCGTGGCATACCATGATGGAATTCGAGCCGCCGCTGATCGGCTGCGTGATCAGCGGCCGCAATGCCTCGTTCGACACGCTGAGGGCGACGAAGGAATGTGTGATCAACATCCCCACGGCAGAATTGGCCAAACAGGTGGTGGCGGTGGGCAACTGCTCGGGAGCGGAGGTCGACAAGTTCGCACGGTTCGGCCTCACGCAGGTTGCCGCGGCGGAGGTAAAGGCGCCGCTGATCAGGGAATGCTATGCCAGCATCGAGTGCCGGGTGGCCGACACGCGGCTGGTTAACCGCTACAACTTCTTCATTCTCGAAGCGGTGAAGGCATGGGTCGACACTGCGATCAAGCATCCGCAGACGCTGCACCATCGCGGCAATGGCGTGTTCGCAGTCACTGGCGAGACGGTCCGGCTGCGCTCCGCCATGAAATGACATGACAATCTTTTTTCTTGTGCCCCATCGGCATCAAGCTCGTGGATAATCCGCCCGCATGAGTGCGGTTCCCTACTGGCGCCTGTCAGGTTTCTATTTCTTCTACTTCGCTTTCGTCGGTGCGATCTCCCCGTTCTGGGGGCTGTATTTGCAATCGCTGGCGTTCAATGCGTTCCAGATTGGCGTGTTGATGTCGCTGCTGCAGGTGATGCGGATATTCGCCCCGAATATATGGGGGCACATCGCTGATCGTACCGGTCGCCGCACCGTGATTGTGCAGGTTGCGGCAATAGGCAGTGTGCTGGTGTTTGCCGGTGTGTTCGTCAGCGACAGCTTCTGGTGGCTGTTCGGGGTGATGGCAGCGCTGGGTTTTTTCTGGAGCGCGTCGCTGCCGCTGGTCGAGGCGATGACCCTGTCGCATTTGGGGGAACGCTCTGATAGCTACGGCCTGATCCGCCTGTGGGGGTCGGTTGGATTCATTCTCATGGTGATTGGGCTGGGCTATGCCTTCGATCAGGTGTCGATTGCCTGGCTGCCGTGGGCGGTACTGGCGGTAATGATGGGCATCGCGGCGTTCGCGCGGGTGATTCCCGAGGCAGACATCCTGCCGCACCCTACCGATCACCATTCGGTGTGGGATATCGTGAAGCGGCCTGAAGTGGCCTCGCTGCTCGCTGCCTGCCTGCTGATGGCCGTGACGCATGGGCCGTACTACACCTTCTACTCGATTTACCTGGTGGATCACGGCTACGACAAATCCACGGTGGGCTGGCTATGGGCACTGGGTGTGCTGTGCGAAATCGGCATATTCCTGATCATTCCGCGTATTTTTGCCAGGGTCACCCCGCGCCAGCTGATTCTGGCGAGCTTTGCGCTGGCAGTCGTACGCTTCCTGCTGATTGCCTGGGGCGTGGAATCGGCCTGGGTGGTGTGGGGCGCGCAAACGCTGCATGCCTTCACCTTTGGCACCTATCATGCGGCAGCCGTGGCGCTGATACATCATCATTTCCGCGGGCGTCATCAGGCACGCGGGCAGGCGTTGTATACCAGCCTGTCCTATGGCGTCGGCGGCACCATCGGCGGGCTGGCCAGCGGCATGACCTGGGAAGCCCCCGGTCCGGCATGGACTTTTACCCTCGCTGCCGTGAGCGCTGCGCTGGCGTGGGGCGTATATGCCGTGTGGGGTCAAACAAAATCCGTGCCTGCAGCCGGCAAGCTATGAAATAATTGCTCTTTCGCTCATTTCGCTGGTTCGTATGTCCGGTCAGACCTTATTTCAGAAGTTGTGGGACGCCCACGTGGTGCACGTCGAGGACGACGGCACCACGCTGCTTTATATCGATCGCCATCTGGTGCACGAAGTCACCAGCCCGCAGGCCTTTGAAGGACTCAAACTTGCTCATCGTGTCCCGCGCCGCGCCGATGCGGCGGTCGCCGTGCCCGATCACAACGTGCCGACCACTGATCGTTCGCAGGGCATCACCGACCCGGTGTCGCGCCTGCAGGTGGAAACGCTCGACGCCAACTGCGCCGAGTTCGGCATCACCGAGTTCAGGATGGACGACATCCGCCAGGGCATCGTCCATGTCATCGGCCCGGAAGAGGGGCTGACCCTGCCGGGTATGACCGTGGTGTGCGGCGACTCGCATACTTCCACGCATGGCGCGTTCGGTGCGCTGGCCTTCGGCATCGGCACGTCCGAAGTCGAGCACGTGCTGGCCACGCAATGCCTGTGGCAGAAACCGTCGAAGACCATGCTGGTGAAGGTTGAAGGCACCTTGGGCAAAGGCGTCACGGCCAAGGACGTTGCGCTCGCCATCATTGGCGAAATCGGCACTGCGGGTGGCACCGGCTACGCGCTCGAATTCGGTGGCTCGGCAATACGCGCGCTGACGATGGAAGGCCGCATGACGCTGTGCAACATGGCGATCGAGGCCGGTGCGCGCGCCGGCATGGTGGCGGTCGACCAGACCACGATCGATTACGTCAAGGGCCGTCCCTATGCGCCCAAGGGCACGGCTTGGGAGCAGGCGGTGGCATGGTGGAACACACTGCATTCGGATGCCGATGCCCGGTTTGACCGGGTGGTCGAACTCGATGCGGCACAGATCGAGCCGCAGGTTACCTGGGGTACCTCGCCCGAGATGGTGACGACGATCAATGGCCGGGTGCCGGACCCGGCCGATGCCTCAAGCGAGGTGAAAAGCCAGGATTGGACCCGCGCGCTGGAATACATGGGGCTGCAGGCCAACACGCCAATCGCCGGGATTGCAGTGGACAAGGTGTTCATCGGTTCGTGCACCAATTCGCGGATTGAAGATATCCGCGAAGCCGCCAGCGTCGCCAAAGGCCGCAAGGTCGCGGCCAACGTCAAGCTGGCGATGGTGGTGCCGGGATCGGGTCTGGTCAAACAGCAGGCCGAGGCCGAAGGCCTGGACAGGATTTTTGTTGAAGCCGGTTTCGAATGGCGTGAGCCGGGCTGCTCGATGTGCCTGGCGATGAATGCCGACCGGCTGGAGCCGGGCGAACGCTGCGCGTCCACCAGCAACCGCAATTTCGAAGGACGGCAGGGGCAGGGCGGCAGAACCCATCTGGTCAGTCCGGCGATGGCGGCCGCCGCAGCCTGCGCCGGACATTTTGTCGATGTGCGAAAACTTTAAGGAGAACCGTATGAAACCGATGATCGCCGTTTTGATTGCCGCTGCACTGACGCTGGCCGGCTGCAACACCGTTCGCGGCGTGGGCCAGGATATCGAGAAGGCCGGCGACGCCATTCAGAAGTCGACCAAGTAAATGCAGGCTTTTACAACTCTTGACGGGCTGGTGGTGCCGCTGGATCGCGCCAACGTCGACACCGATGCCATCATTCCCAAGCAGTTTCTGAAGTCGATCAAGCGTGCGGGCTTTGGTCCGAACCTGTTCGATGAATGGCGTTATCTCGACCATGGCGAGCCGGGTATGGATCCAGCCACGCGCCAGCCCAACCCCGAATTCGTGCTGAATTTCCCGCGTTACGCGGGTGCGTCGGTCCTGCTGGCACGCGACAACTTCGGTTGCGGATCAAGTCGCGAACATGCGCCGTGGGCGCTGGAAGACTATGGCATTCGCGCCATTATCGCGCCCAGCTTTGCCGACATTTTCTATAACAACTGTTTCAAGAATGGCGTTTTGCCGATCATGCTCGATGCCGCGGTGGTCGAGCGCTTGTTCGGCGAGTGTGCCGCATCCGAGGGCTATCGCCTCGTGATCGATCTGGACAGGCAGACGGTGACGACACCCGGAGGCGAGGCGCTGGCATTCGAGGTCGACGGCGGACGCAAGCATCGCCTGCTGAATGGACTGGACGATATCGGCCTGACCCTGCTGCAGGCTGACAGGATCAAGGCGTACGAAGAGCGGCGCAGGGTCGAGGCGCCGTGGCTGTTTGCTTGATTAATTTTTCATCCGCGAAGGACGCGAAGAAACGCGAAGGAAGACTTTTCTTCGTGACCTTCGCGTCCTTCGCGGAAAATAGGGCTTTGAGAACATGAAAATTGCAGTCCTGCCGGGTGACGGCATTGGTCCCGAAATCGTTGCGCAAGCAGTCAAGGTGCTCGATGTATTGCGTGCCGAAGGTGCGAAAATTGAAATGGAAACAGCGCCCATCGGCGGCGCAGGTTACGACGCGGCAGGTGATCCGCTGCCCGATGCGACGCTGAAACTTGCGCGCGCGGCCGACGCGGTGCTGCTCGGCGCGGTTGGCGGCCCGCAATACGACGCCCTGGATCGTCCGCTGCGTCCCGAGCGTGGCCTGCTGCGCATCCGCAAGGAACTGAACCTGTTTGCCAACCTGCGCCCGGCGCTGCTGTATCCCGAACTGGCGTCGGCATCCTCGCTGAAGCCGGACGTGGTATCCGGGCTCGACCTGATGATCGTGCGCGAACTCACCGGCGACGTGTATTTCGGCCAGCCGCGCGGCATCGAAGTCAGGAATGGCGAGCGCGTCGGTTTCAACACCATGCTGTATTCCGAATCCGAAGTGCGCCGGGTGGCGCATGTGGCGTTCGGCATCGCGATGAAGCGTGGCAGGAAGCTGTGCTCGGTCGAAAAGGCCAACGTGCTGGAATGCTCGGAGCTGTGGAAGGAAGTGATGATCGAGGTGTCGAAAGACTACCCCGAGGTCGAACTGTCCCACATGTATGTCGACAACGCGGCGATGCAGCTGATCCGCGCGCCCAAGCAGTTCGACACCATGGTGACGGGCAATATTTTCGGCGACATCCTGTCCGATGCGGCGTCGATGCTGTCGGGCTCGATCGGCATGCTGCCGTCGGCCTCGCTGGATGAAAACAACAAGGGCATGTACGAGCCGATTCATGGTTCAGCTCCCGACATTGCCGGCAAGAACATGGCGAACCCGCTGGCGACGATCCTGTCGGTGGCAATGATGTATCGCTATACCCTGGCCGATCTGGCGACGGCCGACCGCATCGAGAATGCGGTGAAGAAGGTGATTTCACAAGGTTATCGAACGAGCGACATCTGGACCGACGGCACGCAGAAAGTGTCGTGCAGTGAGATGGGCGATGCGGTGGTGAAGGCGATTTGAAAAGAAGCGGAGAGTCGAGAGCGGAGAGTCGAGAGGGCACCCCCTCCGCTCTCGACTCTCGACGCTCCACTCTCGACTAGGAGAAGTTGTAATGATGAAAGTAGGGCTGATCGGCTGGCGCGGGATGGTGGGGTCCGTGCTGATGGGGCGCATGAAGGAAGAGCGCGATTTCGAGCATATCGAGCCGGTGTTCTTCACCACCTCGAACGTCGGCGGCAAGGGCCCCGATATCGGTCGCGACGTACCGCCGCTGAAAGATGCCAGCAGTATCGACGACCTGAAACAGTGCGACACCATCATCACCTGCCAGGGCGGCGACTACACCAAGGATGTGTACCCGAAACTGCGTGCAGCCGGCTGGAACGGCTACTGGATCGACGCGGCCTCGACGCTGCGGATGAAGGACGAAGCCATCATCATCCTTGATCCGGTCAATAAAAAAGTGATCCAGGACGGCATCGCCAACGGCGTCAAGACCTATGTCGGCGGCAACTGCACCGTATCGCTGATGCTGATGGCGATGGGTGGCCTGTTCGATGCAGGTCTGGTGGAATGGGTGTCGCCGATGACCTACCAGGCGGCTTCTGGTGCAGGCGCGCGCAACATGCGTGAGCTGATCTCCCAGATGGGCGCGGTTCACTCCGAAGTAAAGTCATTGATCGACGATCCGGCCTCCGCGATTCTTGAAATCGACAAGAAAGTCGCCGATTTCATCCGTTCCGACCGTTATCCCGTCGATGCCTGGCCGGTGCCGCTGGCCGGCAACCTGATTCCGTGGATCGACGTGGCGCTGGAGTCCGGCCAGTCCAAGGAAGAGTGGAAGGCGCAGGTCGAAGCCAACAAGATCATGCGCCGCAGCGACAACCCCATCCCGATCGATGGCTTGTGCGTGCGCGTGGGCGCGATGCGATGCCATTCGCAGGCCCTGACCATCAAGCTGAGCAAGGATGTGCCGCTTGACGATATCCATAACCTGATCGCTGCCCACAACCAGTGGGTGAAAGTCGTGCCGAACGACCGTGAGATCACCATGAACGAGCTTACCCCGGCTGCGGTGACCGGCACGCTGACCGTGCCGATCGGCCGCATGCGCAAACTCAACATGGGTCCCCAGTATTTAACCGCGTTTACGGTAGGGGATCAGCTCCTGTGGGGCGCGGCAGAACCCCTGCGCCGCATGCTGCGCATCCTCCTGGAAGCCTGAGTGGATAAGCCCGGCAGACACTTTTCTTAGGGCTGGTGCGGTTTATGCACTAAAGATTGCGTCTGCCGAGCCGTCAATAGTGGCGTCAAGTATTCAACAGCACCGTCATTCGGGGCTATTAGGGAGAAACGGGATGAAATTGAAGCGCTTCACGACCCAACTGGTGGCCGCTGGCCTGATTGCCGCGCCCCTGTTGGCGCATGCCGCCGGGTTGGGCAAGCTGTCAGTCACCTCGGCGCTGGGTCAGCCGCTGGCAGCCGAAATCGAGCTGTTTGCCGCTGACAAGGCCGAACTCGACAGCCTGGCCGCCAATCTTGCTTCTGACCAGGCGTTTCGTGATGCACGCGTTGATTACGCACCGGTTTTGTCCTCGCTCCGCTTTGCCGTCGAGAAAAAGCCCAACGGCAAGGCCGTGCTGAAAGTCACCTCCAGCCGCCCGGTCAACGATCCTTTCATCGACATGCTGGTCGAACTGAACTGGGCGTCAGGCCGTCTGGTGCGCGAATACACCATGCTGCTCGATCCGCCCGGCATGGTCACGCAGCAAACAGTTGCCCCCGTTGCCGTAACCGTGACGCCGCCAGTTGCACCCGTGGCCAAACCGGCTGTTGCGCCGGCTCCAGCCCCGAAAGCCCAGACTACGCCCTCACCCGTCGCACCCAAGGCTCCCGCCCCCGCGCCTGAGGCACGCAAGCCGGCTGCCGCCGCAGCTCCTGCGCCTTCTCCCGCTCCGCAGGCCGACATGCCGAGTCTGGTGAAGATCAAGCGCGGCGATACGCTGGTGGGCATTGCAAACCGCGTGCGGCCCGCAGGCGTCAGCCTGGAGCAGACACTGCTTGGTCTGTATCGCGAAAATGCGCAGGCCTTTGACGGCAACATGAACCGCATGAAAGCGGGCAAGTCGCTGAATGTGCCCACCGCTGAAAAGGTGGCTGCCATCCCGCAGAAAGAAGCCGTGCGTGAGATCAAGCTGCAGGCGGAAGACTGGCGCGCCTATCGTCAGAAACTGGCTGGTGCCGTGAGTGCGGCCCCTGAAGCCAAGCCTGCCCCGGATCAGGCCAGCAGCGGCAAGATCACGCCCAAAGTGGAAGATCGTGCCAAGCCGGCCCCCGAGGCGCAGAAAGATGTATTGAAGCTCTCCAAGGTTACGCCGCCAACTGCAGGCAAGAGTGCGGATGAAACCCGTGCGCTTCAGGAAAAACTGCGTGCCCAGGAAGCCGATGCGACGGCGCGCGAAAAAG
The DNA here is from genome assembly GCA_019911765.1 of Thiobacillus sp. Classification (GTDB taxonomy): domain Bacteria; phylum Pseudomonadota; class Gammaproteobacteria; order Burkholderiales; family Thiobacillaceae; genus Thiobacillus. Next base: position 193 of record JAIOJU010000277.1, on the reverse strand, counting down.
CGCTGAAAGAATCCAGCCAGCGCGTGGCCGTGCTGGAAAAGCAGATCGAGGACATGCAGAAACTGGTGGAAATGAAGGAAAAGGCGCTGAAGAAGGAAGCGACGCCTGCCGAGCCTGCTCCGGCACCGAAACCGGAACCTGCTCCCGTTCCTGAAGCGGCAGCCCCCATTCCTGCCCCCACCGTGGCTGTGAC
>JAIOJU010000276.1 GCA_019911765.1 Thiobacillus sp. | reverse complement strand
GGATATCGGCGCCTACGCGCCCGACGATTCTATCGGTCAGCATCAGCTGTTTCCTCCGGCAGCGAATGGGTTCTCGACGAAGGAGCACGAGTCGGAGAGCCTTCGTATCAGGCCTAAGCTCATAAGTCTGCTTTCGAGGTTGTCCCGGTTGTCGCTCAGAGCTTCCTGGTCAATTAGCCCGTCTCGAATCAGATGGGCTCCTTCTGCGTCGCCGATGACGAGCCCATAACGCCGCTTGGCTTCGTGCAGGAATTCATCGAGCTGCATGCGCTCATCGACCATCGAGACGACCAAAGTTTTGAGCAGGCGATCATTCGGGGCGTATCGCGTTCTGCGTGCGAGCCTTCTTGAACCAAGCCCGATCGATCGAGACCAAGCGGTGTGGATCTTGCCAAAGTGCTGCCCGTGCCTGGACAGGGCCTTTTTAACAAGCATGCGAATCATCTCCTCGCCGCTCATCTGGCTGTAGTCGTTTTCCTCGTCGCTTTCGTCCGGCGGCCACTGAAAGCGTTGGCGCAGGGCGAGCATGCATTGCCCGTTAGGGTCATCCGATGCCAAAGCCTTTTCCCATTCAGGAGTGAGCGTGAATCGCTCGATCGAGGATTGAACCGCTCTTTCTGAGAGAGCCTGGTTTCCGTGGTATGAATCGCCCGAAAGGGCGCGGACTTTGGTGCGCTCGCGAGAAATGATTTCGCAAACGATCTCAATCGGCTCTGTGTCTCCCGTCTCAGATTTGCCGCACTCAAGGAAATAGAGAAGCATGTTCAAGCCCGCGCTCGCGATGAGATGCTCGAGGGCGTCATAGATAGGCATGTCGCGCGAAAGGATCGCCAGCCAATCCTCGCAAAGGGTGTCGAATCGAGAATGGGAGCGATGAGGCAGATACCCGACATCTCGAGGTTCTGGGGCGTGTTGAGATTCGCCTTGCAACGCCCTTGCGAGTCGATTAAGCGGAGAGGATGGCGCATAGAGCCGATCAACAAGCTTGGCTCCGAGCTCCGGGCCCTTAGCCGAGCGGCATAGCATCAAGTAGAGAATCTCCCCTGTTCGGGCGAAAAAGCGCCGATCATTTGAGGCGCCTCCGGTGTCAATGCGCAAATCCTCATAAAGAGCATCAGGCCCGAAAGGGAAAATGAACTTTGAGCTCCAACGCTTATTGCTGCGAGCCTCGAAGGCGGACGACCTGAGCAGATCGATGGCCTTGGCAAAGTCCTCGAAGGTGGGGAAGACCGCGCGCAAGTAGTCGATCTCCAGATCGCCGTGTCCCGTGGCTTGGGCGATAAAAAGCTCTTTCCAATGGGCCCACTTGTCCTCGTCGGAAATTGCCTTTTCGCGGACCATCTCAACGTATGGGTTGTTGAAAAGCAGTGAGCGAAGGCGAATTTGGCGTTGAGGCTTGTAGCGCGCTTTCGCCTTATCTGGCTCGACAAGAGGAGCGTCCTGGTTGGAGCCTAGGACTCCAAGGAACTCAAGAACGGTTAGATGGGGAAGCTGTTCGTCATAGAGCCGGTGCCCCCAGATATGCTCATCGACGGCGAAATCGACGCCTTCGATCCGCTCGCGCGCGCTCATGCTCCGACCCTCACGGCGATAGGCTTCGAGAAGCCGTGACCATCATGGCCGATCTCGATGAAATTCAAAGAGAGAGTCCCGTCATCAGGAATAGGCTCTTCTTCATCAGGCGGGGCCATTCGGGAGATTTCCGCCTGCCGCAGCAGGCGAGCTTTAAACGCCATCAAATCCTCGAGAGATTCATTCGAGAAGCTTCCTGGCAACGCCCCTTCGGCGACACGGCAGAGGAATTCAAAGCGCACGGGAGAAAGCGCGAGAGACACTTGGCCGTGGGCGCTAGGAGTTATGGAGATGTCGATGCGAGGCCGCCGGGATTGCCCATCCATCCTAATGGCCATACCGATTCCTCCGGGGGCGCGGCGCGCGGGAATTTCAGAGTCGCAAAGGACGCTGATCTTCGAGTTTGTGAAGCCGCCTGAGCTGGCGATGAATATTTTGTCGGTGTTTTCAAGCAGCAGGCCCGATAAAACTCGATTGAGTCCGCGTGTGAGCCGCGCGCGAACCGGCTCAGCGATAGGCTTTCGATCCGATAGGGTTCGGATCGTCTCCAAATAATCTCCCGCGAAGCGAAAAGCCGTCAGGTCCCAATAGTGGAAACCTGGCTCATCTTCAGGCAGGGTGAAAAAAAGCCTCCGGCGTTGGCTTTGGAGGCGATCGAGAAAATCCGCGGCGCCATCCTCAAGCCTAGCGCCCTCGTCGCCTTCCAGGTATTGCCTCTGCGATGCCAAAAAAGCATTCGTGGCTCCATACACAGGATCGGATCCGACCATGCGCCCAAAGGTCTCTGTGAGCCTGCTGTCATCTGCCCCATACACGAGAAGCCCATCGGCGGCATTGGATGTCTCATCGCCGACCCCAAAAGAGGCCATCGCCCTGAAAACTGGGCGGGAAAGAGCCCTTCGACGAGGAAGGTTCGCGCCGAAGACATTCCCGTAGACGCTTCCAAGCTCGATTTCTCCGGCCTGCTGAATCCGCGCGACATCAGAGCAGCTCATCAGCCCTTCGCGGGCTGATTCATGCCCAAGGATCATGTTCGCGGCCAACGCCAGCAAATCGCGGACAGGCAGGTGGGCGCCATTGAGTTTGGCGATCTCGACTAGATCGCCCAATCGACGAGAGAGCAGGCGAGAGTCGGATTCCCCCAGAATGCGCCTACGATTTTCCGCGATAGGACATACGCGCTCACTTGAGTCCAGTGAGCAGCCCGCGCAATTCGTCCATTCTGGATGGTTGGCGACTGCGTTGAGCGTCTCCTCGAGTGTGTGGCGATGCGCTGTTTTGCTCAGATCGAAGACGGCCAGCCTCTCGTGAGCGGGGCCGGCTTGCAGGAAAGAATCTTGGATAAGCTTGCGCAATGGATGGACTCGACCTTGGCGAGTGCCGAGGGTCCGGAGTCGCTCAAGAATCTGGCCGTGGTTTGTGGCGAGAACCAGAAACTCTTTTGATTCATCTCCCAGCGCGGATCGCTCCAGAAGGCCAAGAGCCTCGTCACCCTCATCGTCGCCGAGTTCACTGAGGTCCTTCACAAAAATCGCGTTTCGCCCATCATCGAGAAGGAGCTTCTTGACTGTCCCTGGTGCAGCCCACTCGTCAGATTTTCCTCCGAGACGATTCCAAAGATCGCGGCAATGGTAAGTCTTTCCGTCTCCCGCGGTTCCCGCTATCAGGATGGATCCGGGAGCCCCTGATCTGGCCCACTCGACAATCTTTTCAAGCTGCGGACTGGCAAGCTGAATTGGGCTTACCTTGGCTCTTGCCAAAGCCGCCGAAACATATTCATCAAATAGGCTCAAATTGTGGGAGGTGGGGCCGTAAGAACGCAGAAAGCGCACCCACGCGGCCGATGGCGGGCTAGCCGAGCTTTGCCCAGCGACGGAATCGTTCATTAAAGTGATGTCCCCATTTTTAATTGTTTGCGGGATATAGATTCGCGGCACTTTCGGCTGCCTAAAAAGCTATTGTGGCTAGCCAAGAAAAATCGCACGGCCAAAAGAAATTATATCCTCACTTCGGTCGTCTGACCCTAGGGGTAAGGCGCTCTGTGGGGACAGTATCTTCGCTTAGCGGAGAAAGTGGTTTGGTTGGGTCGGATAGGGGCGCTAATGACTGGCCTCTTGCCATCTCCGACCTTGTGATCACCAGACACCCTTGTCCTTGTTTCTCGGGTGGAACCTGGAATGCAGCGTTACTAACCGCTTGGTTGCAACGAATGTGTATATCTGGGTTGTACTGATGCACGCATGCCCCAATAGCTCCTGGATCACCCGTAAATCGGCTCCAGCATCCAATAAGTGCGTGGCAAAGGCGTGCCGGAGGCTATGAGTACTGAGGGGTCTTTCGATCCCCTTGTTTGAGGCGTGCTTCTTCACCACCAGGCGGAGTACGCCCGTGCTTATTTTCTTCCCGCGAACCGAGAGGAACACATGATTGCAAAGGTAGTCCCGTCTCAGGGCGGGTCTTGATCTACTCAGGTACAGATCGAGCCAGAATGCAGCCTCTTCACCATAAACTACCAGCCGCTCTTTGTTTCCTTTTCCACAAACCCGAATCACACGGTTTTTGAAATCAAAGTCTTCGACCTTGAGATCGGATAGCTCGGTGGCTCGTATCCCGGTCGCATAGAGCAATTCGAGCATGGCCTTGTCACGCAGGCCTTGGTGAGAATTGAGATCAGTAATATCAAGCAGTGACGCCATCTCATCCTGCGTCGGCGTGTTCGGGAGGCGGTGGGGTATTTTGATCTTGCCAAGGCGCATGGTCGGGTCCTGCGCAACCTGCCCATTGGTCGTGAGATATTGGTAAAACCGACGAAGCGAAGCGGTATAGCGAGCCACGCTCCGAGCGCTGATCTTTCTCTCCAGCAGGCTCGCCAGCCACGCCTCAATGTCCAGATTCTGGACCTGGAGTAGCGACTGGCCGTTATGCTGGGTCAGCCACGATCCGAAATTGACCAGATCCGCCCGATAGGCGTCGATGGTCCTGTCGGCGAGACCATGAACAAGCCATAACTCATTGCTGAACTGCTCCACGAATGGGAGCAGGGATTTAGATTTTGCGGAACCCATTTATTTTGCCTTTCTTGGTTTAACCCCTTCGGCTCCGCAACTGCAGGGGGAAATTTTCAGCTTATTATTTTCGCCGCCACTCCCATGACGGTATTGCATTCAAGTTATGCCGATCCCGTATGCATTCCTGAATCGTTTTCTGATCGTGCCTGGAGGCACGATCCACAACAGACTGCAAATTCTAATATTTCCTGACTTGCCATGCCAACCCCAGCTTGATGAGCAGGTTGGCATCAGACTCTTCGTGTTTTCTGACGTCTAATCTCAAGGGCTGTTGTCATTTAAGACAACGTGGCGGTCTTCTTCTGCCAACTGCCCTTCCTGTTTGTTCGATCATTCCTGGCCTTGCCGATGTCCGGTATATGTATACAATTAGCGGACATGGAGCCAGTCATGCTCAACCCGACGCCCGTCATCAAATCGCAGGTGGTGCAACGCATCAACCAGGCCCCGGCAGCCAAAGTGTGGACGCCGGTGGATTTTCTCGACCTGGGTAATCGCGACGCGGTGGACAAAACGCTCCAGCGCATGGTCGCCAGCAATGAGCTGCGTCGCATCGACCGAGGACTGTACGACCAGCCCCGTATGAATTCCCTCACCGGCCAGCCGACCGCCCCTGATTATCGCAGCGTGATCGATGCCGTCGCTCGCCGCGACCAGGTGCGCGTTCTAATTGACGGGATGACCGCCGCCAACGATCTGGGCCTGACCAATGCGGTGCCGGGGCAGGTCATTGTGCATACCGATGGTCGGCTGCGACCGATACAGTTGGGCAAATTGACCCTCCAGTTCAAACTGACGGCGCCAAGCAAGCTCTACTGGGCCAACCATCCAGCCATGCGGGTGGTGCAAGCCCTGTACTGGCTTCGCGATGGCCTGAAGGGTGGTGCCCAGATCGATCAGAATGCGATTCAAGCCAAGCTCATTC
>JAIOJU010000275.1 GCA_019911765.1 Thiobacillus sp. | reverse complement strand
GGTCAGCCTGGGCATAGCGCGTCTGCAGATGCGCCAGCCCATAACCAGTGCCGGTGCCCACATCGAGCACGCGCGCCGGTTGCAGCGTCATGAAATCAAGCCGCTCGAGCAGGCGGTCGCACACCTCGCGCTGCAGCACGGCGTGGGCGTCGTAGCTGGCGGCGGCATGATCGAACGCCCGCCGCACCTCGGCAAAATCCAGTTCGGCTTCAGCCATGGGCAAACCGTCCAATCCCGGCTGCCACCGTTTCGGCATGCGACAGATGCGGCGCGTGGGCGGCGTGGGCCAGCTCGATGTGCTGCGCGCACGGCAGGGTCCGGGCCAGCCAGATGCCTGCCGCCGCCGGGGTGAGCGTGTCATGAGTGCCGTGGATGACGAGGCAGGGTTGATTCAGCTGCGGCAGGTCCCGCCGCAAATCGGTGTCGCGCAGCATGTCCAGGCCACTCGCCAAGACCTCGGACCTGGCCTGCGATGCGGCCAGAAAAGTCTGGCGCAATTGCTGCAGCATGGCTTTCTGTCCCGCCATGCCGCGCATCTGCAGACTCAGGAAGCGTAGCAACGTGGCCTGCGGATCGGCCAGCAGCGCATCCCCGAATTGCTGCAGCTCGCCTGCGGCGATACCGTGTTGCCAGCCAGCGTCCGCAACGAAGCGCGGCGTGGACGCCAGCAATATCAAACGGGAAATCCTGTGCGGATGATCGAGCGCGGCGCGCATCGCCACCTGCCCGCCCAGCGACCAGCCAAGCAGCAGCGCATTGTCCGGCAGCGTGTCCGCCAGGTCATCCGCCCAGCTTTGCAAACTGTTGTGGGGCAGCGGCGCCCGCCCGCCGTGGCCCGGCAGGTTGAGCGCACGCACCTCGAAATCGGCAGCCAGCAGCGCCGCCAGGGGGTCGAACACGCGCGCGTTCATCCCCCAGCCGTGCACCAGTGCCAGAACCGGTTTAGTCGATGGCATGGAGCGCCTCGACCAGTTGCGTGACATCGTCTTCGCTGTGCGCGGCCGACAGGGTGATGCGTAGCCGCGCGGTATTCACCGGCACCGTGGGAGTGCGGATCGCCGGCACCAGCAGGCCGTGTTGCAGCAAGGATTTCGACAGCCGCACCGCATCGGCATTGGCACCGACCAGCAGCGGCTGGATCGGCGTGCCGGACAGCATCAGCGTGCCGCATTTCAGTGTCGCCAGTCCTTCGCGCAGGCGCAGAATGTGACGGCGCAGGCGTTCGCGCCGGGGCTCGCCTGCCTCGATCTGGCGCAGGCTTTCCAGCAGGCACGCCGCCAGCATCGGCGGCGACGCCGTGGTGTAGATGTACGCGCGCGCCTTCTGGATCAGCCAGTCGATCACGCCCGGATGCGCGGCCACCGCCGCACCCGACACCCCAGCCGCCTTGCCGAGCGTCGCCAGATAGATCACGCGGTCGCTCGCGCGCGCGCGCGCGGTCAGTCCGCCACGGCCGTCGTTGAGCACGCCAAAGCCGTGCGCGTCATCGAGATACAGCCAGGCGTCAAACCGTTCGGCCAGATCGAGCAGCGCATCGACCGCCGCGATATCGCCGTCCATGCTGAACACCAGATCGGACACGATGAGCCTGTCCTGCGCCGTGCTCTGCTGCAACTGGCTTTCGAGTTGCGCCAGATCCTGATGGCGATAGCGGGTGAACGTGGCGCCGGACAGTTGCGCGGCATCCACCAGCGAGGCATGGTTCAGCTTGTCGGCGAACACCTCGCCATGGCGCCCCAGCAACGCGGTCAGCACGCCAAGGTTGGCCATGTAGCCGGTTGAAAACAGCAAGGCGGATGGTTTGCCGACGAAGCGCGCGAACGCGGTCTCGAAATCCTGATGAAAACGGTGGTGGCCGGTGATCAGATGCGCCGCCCCCGCGCCGACGCCGCACTGATCGAGCGCGGCATGCACCGCCTGAACCAGCGCCGGATCGGCAGCCAGCCCCAAGTAGTCGTTGCTGCAAAAGGAAATGACGCGCTGGCCGTTGATCGTCACCTGCGCGCCCTGCGCGCCATCAAGCAGCAGCCGGCGGCGTTCGAGATGATCGGCCTTCAGCGTCGCCAGCCCCTGCTGCAGACGGGTCAGCGCGGCAAAACTCACGACAAGACTCGGGTCACAGGGGCGCGAGACCCAGACTCTCGAACATGCGCTGGTCGCGTTCCCATTCCGGGTTGCCGGTCGTGAGCAGCTTCTCGCCGTAGAAAATCGAATTGGCGCCGGCCAGGAAACACAGCGCCTGCATCGTCTCGCTCATCTGCTGGCGCCCGGCCGACAGGCGCACCAGGCTCTTCGGCATGCAGATCCGCGCCACCGCGATCGTGCGCACGAATTCCAGCGGATCGAGCGCCTCGGTATCGGCAAGCGGCGTGCCCTCGACCTTGACCAGCAGATTGATCGGCACCGACTCGGGCTGCGGGTCGAGCGCGGCCAGCTGCGCGATGAGGCCGGCGCGCTGGGTGCGCGATTCGCCCATGCCGACGATGCCGCCGCAGCATACGTTCAGCTCGGCATTGCGTACCCGCTCCAGCGTGTCGAGGCGATCCTGATACTGACGGGTGGTGATCACGTCGCCATAAAACTCGGGCGCGGTGTCGAGATTGTGGTTGTAGTAATCGAGGCCGGCGGCCTTCAGCTGCTCGGCCTGACCTTCCTTCAGCATGCCCAGCGTGGCGCAGGTTTCCAGCCCCAGCGCCTTCACCTCGCGCACCATGTCGAGCACCGGGTCGAGATCGTGCTGCTTCGGCCCGCGCCAGGCCGCCCCCATGCAAAAGCGCGATGCGCCGGCGTCCCTGGCGGCACGGGCGGCCACCAGCACGTCATCCAGATTCAGCAGGCCCTGTTTTTCGACCCCGGCATCGTAATGCACCGACTGCGGGCAATAGCCGCAATCCTCGGAGCAGCCACCGGTCTTGATCGACAGCAGTGTCGACAACTGCACCCGGTTAGGGTCGAAATTCGCACGGTGCACGGTCTGCGCCTGAAACATCAGGTCGGCAAACGGCAAGGCGAACAACGCCTCGATCCCGGCCATGGACAGGCGTGCTACAGGTTGGGTCATGTCATTCATCGCTACTTCGCCTCATTAAATTCTTCAAACCATGGTTCATTCATCAAGCCATGCCAACGCCTTGCGGTGACGGCTGTCATTCACGGCCGCACCTTCCCCGGCACGGTAGCCCGGTGTGCCGCTCACGACTCCACCTCGACGGTCATATCGGACCACGGTTCGCGCGCGGCCCTGTAAATATCAAGCAAAGCCCAGGGCACGACAATCGTCACCGCCAAACCCTGCACCAGCATCAGCCCGCCCCAGCCGCCCAGCAAGCCGTAAATTGCCGGTCCGATCACCATCAGACTGCCCATCACGCCGTAAAAACGGTAGCCTGCCCACTTGTTGTAATGGGCGGTCCGGACGTTGGGGTGATGCGCGATGGACGCGTACACAAAAATCGATCCGCCAAACCAGATCATCACGGGCGGCAGCGACAGTACGAACGGCAGGAAACCGACTTTCTGGCTGGCCAGCAGTTTTCCCAGCAACAGCGCGGTGATCGAAGCCAGCATCACCACCACCGTGATGATGTTGAACAATTGCGCGGCAAAGCGTGAGGACGAAGCAGGAATGAAGCGTTGGACTTTCATGGCGCGAATTTTCGGGGGAGGCGATGTCACTGTCAAATCATGCCTGCATCAAAAATGAACATCCGCTCAATATTTAGGCAAATCATGCCTGGAAACTGCCTTTTGTGCGGCGCTGATTCCACGACGCATACCGTGTGTACGGGCTGCCTGGCCGACCTGCCCTGGCACAGCCAGCCACACTGCCCGCAATGCGCCACGCCCACGCCGAACGGACAGATCTGCGGCACCTGCCTCAAGCACCCGCCGGCTTTTGGCCGCACCGTTGCCGCGCTGGCCTATGCCTTTCCGCTCGACCGCCTGATTCCGCGCCTGAAATACCACGGCCGGCTCACCATCGCACCGCTGCTGGGGGAGTGCCTGGTGCGCGCCGCCACATCCAGCCCCCGTCCCGACTGCCTGATGGCCATGCCGCTGCATGCCAGGCGTATCCGCGAACGCGGCTTCAACCACGCCACGGAAATTGCCCGCGTCGTAGCCAAGCAGCTGGCTTTGCCGCTCGACACCCGCAGTTGCCAGCGCATCCGTGACACCCCGCCACAGATGGGACTCAAGCACGATGCCCGACGCCGCAATGTGCGCGGCGCGTTCACCTGTTCAGACGCAGTTAAAGACCGGCACATTGCGCTGGTCGACGATGTCATGACCACCGGCACCAGCCTCGACGAACTGGCAACGACGTTAAAACGCGCGGGCGCGCGTGAGGTGACGTGCTGGGTGGCGGCACGGACGCTGCCGCCGGGCGAGAACCAGCCTATTCGTTAAGGACACGCTGAACAAGTCCTTCGACAGGCTCAGGACGAACGGCAAGTAGTTGATTTCGTTCGTGGTGAGCTTGTCGAACCACACCGCAAACCAACTTGTTCAGCGTTTCCTTAAAACCAGAGCGGGTCTGTCAACGAAACATGTCAGCCCGTCGGCAGGGCCGAATCGGTGACCGGCCTGTCGGGTTCGGCAACAAAACGCGCAATGAATGCCCCCTCATAGCCCGCCGGCAGGGGAATGCTGACACGATGGCCGCTCCCCGGCGCAACACTGACCGGGCTGCGGTCCTTGCCCTGCATGCTGGGCAGCGTCAGCTCCAGATTGCCCCTGGGATGGATGACTTCGATGCGGTCGCCGACCGCAAACCGGTTCTTCACGTCAATCTCGGCCAGGCCTTCCGCGTCATACGCCACGACATCGCCCACATACAGGCTGCGATCCGACTCGGAATGGCTGCTCAGGTAGCTCTGGTATTCGCGATCCGGGTGGCGTTCGTAAAAACCGCCGGTATACCCCCGGTTGGCCAGGCCATCGAGCTCGCGCAGCAAGGTCGGATCGAGCGGACGGCCGGCGACGGCATCGTCTATCGCCTGGCGATAGGTCTGGCAGGTGCGCGCCACGTAGTAAGGCGACTTGGTGCGGCCTTCGATCTTGAGCGAGTCGATGCCGATTTCCGTCAGCCGCTGCACATGTTCGATGGCGCGCAGGTCTTTCGAGTTGAGGATGTAGGTACCGTGCTCGTCTTCTTCGATCGGCATGTAGCTGCCGGCGCGTTTCTGTTCTTCCAGCAGGTACACGTCGCCATCCGGCGCGACCTGGGCGGAGTGGGTGTTGTACTCCCAGCGGCACGAGTTGGTGCACGCACCCTGGTTGGGATCACGGTGGTTGAAATAGCCGGAGAGCAGGCAGCGGCCGGAATAGGCGATGCACAGCGCGCCATGCACGAAGACTTCCAGCTCCATGTCCGGGCATTCCTGGCGGATCTCGGCGACCTGATCGAGCGAGAGCTCGCGCGACAGGATGACGCGGCGGATGCCGAGTTTTTTCCAGAAGCGCACCGCCGCATAGTTGACGGTGTTGGCCTGCACCGACAGGTGAATGGGCATGTCGGGCCAGGTTTCGCGAATCATGTCGATCAGGCCCGGGTCGGCCATGATCAGCGCGTCCGGCCTGAGGGCAATGACCGGCGCCATGTCCGCCAGGTAGGTTTTCAGTTTGCTGTTGTGCGGGAAGATGTTGCTGACGACATAGAACTGCTTGCCCCGGCTGTGTGCGTATTCGATACCGGCACCCAACGCCACTTCGTCACGAAAACTGTTGTTGCGGACGCGCAGGCTGTAGCGCGGCTGGCCGGCGTACACCGCATCGGCGCCGAAGGCGAGCGCCGTTTCCAGCATGGTTTGCGAGCCGGCGGGGGCCAGTAACTCGGGTTGGCGTATTTCGGAGGGTTTCAAGTGGAATGACCAGGATGGTAGAAGGATAAAGCCAACAGGCACTCATGACTTTGAGGCCCGGGATGTCACCCTGGCTATTTTAAACGGATTCCGCTTTGCGCCCATTCTGCCCATGCGAGCGGCAAAACCCGTAATCAATACTGCACCACCGCCGGATCGAGGCTGCGCCACAGATACCAGGTAGCGACCGTGCGCCAGGGGGCATGACGCTCGCCATGCTGGCGCAGCGCCTTGGGGGTGGGCCGCTCGTTGCCCAGGTAATGCAGGGCAACGGCTTTCTGCAGGCCGATGTCATCAACCGGCCAGACATCGGGGCGGCGCAGGCTGAAAATGAGGAACATCTCGGCGGTCCAGCGGCCGATGCCGCGCACGTCGGTCAGTTCACCGATGACTGCTTCATCGTCCATCTCCATCCAGCGTGCCGGCTCAACGCGGCCATCGACAAAATGGCCGGCCAGATCGTGCAGATATTCGGCTTTGCGGCGCGACAGGCCGCAAGCGGCAAGGGCTGCCTGCTCCAGGGTGACGATATGGGCGGGGGTGACATGCTGCGCGACTTCGGCGAAACGCGCCCACACGCTGTCGGCGGCCTTGACAGAGATCTGCTGGCCGACGATGGCGCGGGCAAGGGTCTGAAAGGGATCACCGCGATTGGCGAGGACGGCTTCGGGATAGCGCGCGATGAGGTTGGCCATTACCGGATCGGCGGCGGCGAGTTCGGCGCAGGCGGTGGGCCAGTAGGCGGGCGGTTGTGTTTTCATGAAAATCATTTATCCGCGAAGGACGCGAAGACATGCGAAGGAAAAACCCCGAATCGCCTTAGGGAAACGCTGAACAAGTCCTTCGACAGGCTCAGGACGAACGGCAAGTAGTTGATTTCGTTCGTGGTGAGCTTGTCGAACCACACAGCAAACCAACTTATTCAGCGTTTCCTTAGGTTTTCTTCGCGCCCCTTCGCGTCCTTCGCGGATAAAGCCTTTCCCCATCACAACAAGATAATGTCGTACTGCTCCTGCGGGTAGGTGGTCTCGACCTGCAGCGACACCGGCTTGCCGATGAAATCGATGAGCTGGGCGAGGCTGCCAGACTCTTCATCGAGGAACTGGTCGATGACGCTTTGCGCAGCAACGATGCGATATTCACGCGCCTCGAACTGGCGCGCCTCGCGCAGGATTTCACGCAGCACGTCGTAACACACAGTTTGCGCGGTTTTGATTTCGCCGCGCCCGCTGCAGGTGGGGCATGGCTCACACAGGACATGCGCCAAGGATTCACGCGTACGCTTGCGCGTCATCTCGACCAGGCCCAGCGACGAGAAACCACTGACCGTGGTGCGGGTGGGATCGCGTGCCAGGATTTTCTTCAGTTCGGTCAGCACCGCTTCCTGGTGCTCGACGTTATCCATGTCGATGAAATCGATGATGATGATGCCGCCCAGATTGCGCAGGCGCAGTTGCCGCGCGATGGACTGCGCCGCTTCGAGATTGGTCTTGAAGATGGTGTCGTCGAAGTTGCGTGCACCAACAAAGCCGCCCGTATTCACATCAACCGTGGTCAGCGCCTCGGTCTGGTCGAAGATGAGATAGCCACCTGATTTCAGATCGACGCGCCGCCCGAGTGCCCTGGCGATTTCATCCTCGATGGCGTGCAGGTCGAACAAGGGACGGTCGGCGCCATAGTGCTGCAATTTTTCAAGCACGGCCGTCGTATAGTTCTGCGCAAACTCAGTCATGCGCTGATAGGTTTCGCGCGAGTCGATCAGAATGCGGGTGGTATCGCAGTTGACGAAGTCGCGCAGCACGCGCAGCGACAAATCAAGATCCTGATACAGCAGGCACGGCACAACACTATTGCCACGCGCCTGAATACTGCCCCACAGGCGCCGCAAGTATTCGATATCGGCCCGCATTTCGATGTCTGCTGCGGTTTCGGCCATGGTGCGCACGATAAAGCCACCCGTGGTGCCCTCAGGCATTAACGCATGCAGTTTCTGGCGCAACAGTTCACGCTCTTCCTCGCCTTCGATCTTCTGCGAAATACCGATATGCGTTTCCTGCGGCAGGTACACCAGATAACGCCCGGCGAAGCTGATCTGGGTGGAAAGCCGCGCACCCTTGGTGCCGATCGGATCCTTGATCACCTGCACCATCAGACTCTGGCCTTCGTGCAGAATCTGCTCGATTGGCCGCTCTGGCTCTGACCCATGGCGCTCTTCCCAGATATCCGCCACATGCAGAAAGGCTGCACGTTCCAGGCCAATGTCGATAAAAGCCGACTGCATGCCCGGCAGCACGCGCACCACGCGCCCCATGTAGATATTGCTGACCAGCCCCCGGCACTGCGCGCGCTCGATGTGCAGTTCCTGCACCGACCCCAGATGCAGCACGGCAACACGCGTTTCCTGCGGGGTCACGTTGACTAGAATTTCTTCGCTCATGGCACCAGCTTATTCAATTTCCAAGTCAGAAATGACGCGACGAGCAAAGCCCACAAAGTCAGTTTTGATTTGGGAATGGAATCAAACAGTGAATCCGAAGGCCCTCAACAAGACAGCTGTGTCATATAACGGCAGTCCCATGATGCCGCTGTAGCTGCCACTCATATGCACGACATATGCGCCTGCACGCCCCTGGATGGCATAGGCGCCGGCCTTGCCCAGATGCTCGCCGGTATCGAGATAACGGGCGATGGCTGTGGCGTCGAGCGAGGCAAACGTCACCTCGCTGGTCGACAGACACCATTCCAGACGATCCTCATGAGTTATCGCCACGGCACTGTGCACTTTGTGCCTGCTTCCGGACAAGCGCGTCAGCATGGATTCGGCATCGGCACGATCGGCCGGCTTGCCCAGAATGGCGCCCTCCACCTCGACCACCGTATCGGCCCCCATTACCGGAAAGCGCAACAGGTGGCGCGCCTCCACAGCGCGCCAGCCGCTGGCTGCCTTTTCGATGGCCATCCGCTGCGCAAAATCCGATGCCAGCTCTCCGGGGTCAGGGGTTTCAATGACATCGATACGGCCTGCCACCGAGCGCAATGGCAACACATCGAAGGGAATGCCAATCTGCTTCAGCAGTTCTCTGCGTCGGGGCGATTGCGAAGCCAGATAGATTCGTTTATCAACCAGCATGGTCACTCAGTCAGTGTATGAACCCCATCAATCCCGATGGTAGGGATGCCCCTTGATGATGCAACCCGCACGATACAGCTGTTCAGCCAGCATCACCCGCGCCATGGCATGCGGCAGGGTCAGTTTCGACAACCCCATCAACTTGCCAGCACGTACTTTCACGCTGTCGTCCAGGCCATCTGCCCCGCCAATGACAAACGCGGGAGAAACCCCTTCCCCCATCCACCCTTGCAGCCATCCCGCCAGTTCGCGCGTGGTCACCTGCGTGCCGCGCTCATCGAGCACCACGGGCACACACCCGGCTGGCAATGCCGCAAGGATGCGTTCGGCTTCCAGTTGCCTGGCACGTGCACCGTCTTCCCCGGCCACGCGATGCCCCGGCTTGATCTCGGTCAGCAGCAAGGGCAGGTCGGATGTCATCCGGCGCGCATAGTCATCGTAGCCTGCATTGATCCAGCCGGGCATTTTGTGGCCGACGGCAATCAGGTGCAGCTTCATTTAGGGAGACACTGAACAAGTCCTTCGACAGGCTCAGGACGAACGGCAAGTAATTGATTTCGTTCGTGGTGAGCTAGTCGAACCACACAGCAAACCAACTTGTTCGGCATCTCCCTAGTACGACAACCCATAAGTTTGCGTACATGCCGAGACGCGCATCCGCGCGCCGGGTGCGCGAAGCGAACCGCAGCCATAGTCGTTCCATGGCGAGGATGAGCGACAAAGCAATCGGTGATGCGGGGCGCGTCGGACATAGCGAAATTATGTGCTGTCGTACTAGTGATCGGCTTGGACATGCCGGGCACGCGCCGCTTCGCCTGCACCCCACAACTCTTCCAGGTTGTAATGCGCACGCGCGGCAGGCTGCATGACATGGACAATCACTTCGCCAAGGTCGAGCAGCACCCATTCACCGCTATCCTCACCTTCCGTGTTGCCCACGTATTCGCCCGCCTCCTTCATCTTGACGCGCACATTGTCGGCGAGTGCGCGCGTCTGGCGGTTGGACGTGCCGCTGGCGATCACCATGCGTTCGAACAGCGAGGTGAGCTTGCTGGTGTCGAGCACGGAAATGTCCTGCGCCTTGACGTCTTCAAGCGCGTCAACGACTAATTTAATTTTGGCTTCAATGTTCATGTCTGTATATAAAGTTGGTGTTCGTAAATGTAGTTAAGCACAGCATCAGGCAACAGATAACGAACGCTGCCTTGCTGGCTCAGAATTGTGCGGATGGCCGTCGCCGAGATTTCCAGAGGCGTCATCTGCTGGAACCATACCGATCCTGCGGACCCGACTGCCGAAGGGTCGGCCACCTGGCGTTTCAAGACTTCGCTTTTCAGCGGTTCCTGCATGGCGTCGGGCTGCAACAATCGCGCACCGGGACGGGTCACGACAGCAATGTTTGCCAGCTCAAACAATCGCTGCCAATGGTGCCAGCTTGGCAGCCCGAGAAAAGCATCGGCCCCCAGCAACAACCACAGGGTTTGTTCCGGCCCCAGTTCGCTTCGCAGCGAGGTGAGCGTGTCCACCGTGTAGCTCGGCTGTGCGCGCTGCACTTCACGTTCATCCACGGCAAAGAACGGGTTGCCCGCAATGGCACAACGCACCATTTCCAGGCGATGCCTCGCCGCGATACGCGGCGGCTCGCGGTGCGGCGGTTGTCCGGCGGGGATGAACAACACCCTGCTCAGGCTCAGTGCCACCGCCATTTCCTCGGCCAGCCGCAAATGACCGAAGTGAATCGGGTCGAAGGTGCCGCCCATCACGCCGATCGGGCGGCCTGCGTGAGGCGTGAGGGGTGAGGCGTGAGGGGTGAGCGAAGCCAAGTTTATCGTGCTGGCGTGCGGTTATCCAAAAACGGGGGGCACGGCCCGCGTAACGCGAAACACGAAACGCCCGTACGGTGCAGACATGCGCCTCACCCCTCACGCCTCACCGATTCATCCCCGCACATGCCCGTCACCCAGCACCACCCACTTCTGGCTGGTCAGCCCTTCCAGCCCGACCGGGCCGCGCGCATGGATCTTGTCGGTGGATATGCCGATTTCCGCGCCCAGGCCATATTCAAAGCCATCGGCAAAGCGGGTCGATGCATTGACCACGACGCTGGCCGAATCGACCTCGCGCAGGAAGCGCCGTGCCCGGCCGTAGTCCTCGGTGACGATGGCATCGGTGTGCTGCGAGCCGTGGGTGTTGATGTGGGTCATCGCCGCGTCGATGTCGTCGACCACTTTCACCGCGATGATGGGACCGAGGTACTCCTCGGTCCAGTCGGCCTCGACCGCCGGCTTCAGCTTGTCCTCCGCGATGCCAGCGCCCTGCAGGATCGCCAGCGCTTCGGCGCAGCCGCGCATCTCCACGCCCTTGCCCGCCAGCATCCGGCCAATGTCGGGCAGCACCGCAGTTGCCACGCCGCGCGCCACCAGCAGCGACTCGGTGGTATTGCAGGTGCCGTAGCGCTGGGTCTTGGCGTTTTCAACGATCTTCACCGCCTTGACCAGATCGGCGCGATCGTCCACATAGACGTGGCAATTGCCGTGCAGATGCTTGATCACCGGCACCCGCGCCTCGCCGGTGATGCGCTCGATCAGGCCCTTGCCGCCGCGCGGCACGATGACATCGACATAATCCTTCATGGTGATGAGTTCACCCACGGCGGCGCGGTCGGTGGTCTCGATCACCTGCACCACGC
>JAIOJU010000274.1 GCA_019911765.1 Thiobacillus sp. | reverse complement strand
TTTTGTTTGTGCAGGGTTAATTAGCCTGGATCCAATATGAAATTTATCGACGAAGCGAAAATTGAAGTGCTGGCCGGCAAGGGCGGCGACGGCAGTGCATCGTTTCGCCGTGAAAAATATATCCCCAAGGGCGGGCCGGATGGCGGCGATGGTGGTCGTGGCGGCAGCGTGTTTGCGGTGGCTGATCGCAATATCAATACCCTGGTCGAGTTCCGCTTCAAGCGTATTTTCAAGGCGCAAAAAGGCGAAAACGGACGCGGCGCGCAATGCTATGGCAAAGGCGGCGACGATCTGATCATTCATGTGCCGGTCGGCACGGTATTCACCGATATCAACAGTGGTGAAGTGGTGGCTGATCTGGCCGAGCACGGTCAAACGATATGCCTGGCCAAGGGCGGCAAGGGCGGCCTGGGTAACCAGCATTTCAAATCCAGCACCAATCGTGCGCCGCGCCAGCATACGCTGGGTGAACCGGGTGAGGAATGGGAACTGGCGCTGGAGTTGAAGGTGCTGGCCGATGTGGGCCTGCTGGGGATGCCCAATGCGGGAAAATCGACCTTCATTCGCGCCGTATCGGCCGCTCGCCCCAAGGTGGCGGATTATCCATTCACCACTCTGGCACCCAATCTGGGCGTGGTGCGGGTGGACAGCGAACGCAGCTTTGTCATTGCCGATATCCCCGGTTTGATCGAGGGCGCGGCAGAAGGCGCGGGACTGGGCCACCAGTTTCTGCGCCATCTTCAGCGCACGCGGCTATTGCTGCATCTGGTCGATATTTCACCGCGCTGGGAAGGGGGAGACCCTGTTCATGAGGCGCGCGCCATCGTTGAAGAACTTCGCAAATACGATCAGTCGCTGTATGAAAAGCCGCGCTGGCTGGTGCTGAACAAGATCGACATGGTGGACGAGGCCGAGCGCAAGGCCGTGGTTGAGCAGTTTGTAAAAGACTACGACTGGCAGGGACCGGTGTTTGCGATTTCAGCGCTGGATGGATCGGGCTGCAGCGCACTGACTTACGCGATCATGGACTATCTCGGAACGCAGCTTGCGCGGCCTGTTGAGGATGAACCTGAAACTGGGTCGTCGCCAACAGTTGATTAATCTTCCTGCGCTTCCGTAAGCGCAATCTCGTCGCTGCCTACGCGTTTCCAGTCGTTTTCCACCAGAGCAACCTGATACCTGGCCCAACGCGCGAATTCCGCCAGGCTGCAATGGCCTTGCTTGCGGCGGCAGGTGCCGGCAACGCCCTTGAAGTGAACCTGCTTTTCGCCGGTTTCGGGATCGATGCTGATATCGGCCAGTTGCCGCACGCCCCAAGTGCGGCCATAGGCGCCGTTGCTGTAGAAATAGCCTGTTTTTAATTCGTCCAGTTTCATGTCGTGATACGCCGGTAAATATCGGTGACCTTGACCGGCAATTGTCGCACGTCATCCAGGATGACATAGCGCGCTGCGCCGTACATGTGCGGCAGATAATCGCGGGCGTCGCGGTCGAGGGTGATGCAGAACGGGTGAATGCCGGTGCGGCTGGCTTCCAGCAGCGCCATGCGCGTGTCCTCGACGCCGTATGCGCCGCGATAGACATCGAAGTAGTCATCCGGCCGGCCATCGGACAACGTGACCAGCACACGGGTCTTGGCATCGACCTGGTTCAGCAGCTTGGTCATGTGGCGCAAGGCAAAACCCATGCGCGTGTATTCCTGCGGGCGGATACCCGAGATGCGCGCCTTCACCTCGTTGTCGTAGTGCTCGTCAAAAGTCTTGATGCGAAACAGTTCGCAGCGTTTGCGCGTTGTTCCTGAAAAACCATAGATCGCATAGCGGTCGCCCAGCAGTTCCAGCGCCTCGCATAGCAGGATCAGCGCTTCGCGTTCGGCTTCGTTGATCCAGCCCTTGGTCGAGCCGCTCATGTCGACCAGAAACGCCACCGCGATGTTGCGTTCGGCGCGGTGGGTGTGCATGAACAGGCGGTCGCTCATCTCGCTGCCGTCGCGTGCGTCGGCCAGCGCTTCAATCAGCGCATCGAGATCGATTTCATCGCCCTGGGTCTGGCGTTTCTCAAGCCGGTTTTCGTCGCGCAGTGCTTCGAATTTCCTGCGCAGATGTTTGACGGCGCCGGCGTATTTGCCGAGCGTGTCACGATAAAAGTCATCGTAGGCCGGGGTGACGGTTTTTTCCCGCATCACGCACCAGTTCTTGCGGTAATGCTGGCGGCCGTGGTCCCACTCGGGATACAACTCGGCGCCTTTTTCATGATAGGTGCCTTGCCAGACCGCATCGGGGTCTTCAGGCTGATCGAATACGAGCGTGGGATCGTATTCGCCGTCGCCGGCGGGGGTCAGGTATTCCGGCGGAATCTCGCCAAAATCCAGATAGACCGAAGTGAGCAGCTGCTTGACATCGTCTGGGGGCGCCAGAGGTGCCCCATCGAGGGTGATTTCAAAATCGAGCCGGCCATTTTCGTCACGGGGTTCCGCTTCCAGTTCGGGCGGCGTGTCGGGCGCGGGCTGCGGACCGGATGGCTTGATCCGGTGTTCGTCCAGCAACTCGGCCAGCTTGATGCGCAGCCGGGCCTTTTCCTTGTCCAGTCGGGCGGCGCGTGCGGCGGCAATCGCATCCGGGCGCAGGCAGCCCTGGTCGCTCCACTGCGGACAATCTGTTTCTGCGTAGGCGGCTTCCAGCAGGGCCAGGCTGTCATCCAGGGTGGCCTCGTGACGGGCAAGCGCGGCCTCGAATGCCTGCCAGCCTGGCGGTAAGGCAGGGTCCAGTTGGGTACGCAAGCGTTGCATCTGCCGGTGCAGCCCTGGCAATTCGCGTGCGATACGCGCGGTCAGGCGCAGGGTTTCCAGCGCGTAAAGGCGGGTCAGGGCGTGCTCGGGATCGGCATAACGGGCTGCGACATCAGCATGGTCGATGCGCAGGGTGCCAAAACGGGTCTGTGCCCAGAGCAGGGCGACGGTGGCCTTGGCGAGCTGGAAGTTGTCGTCCAGGTTCGGCGATGCGGCAATCAGCGGCGGCAGCACGATGCGCTCGCCATCGGTCCAGGCCGCGTCGCCTTCCTCGAGCCTCAGGCGCCGTCCGGAAAGGCCGCAGACGAAGTTGCCCAGAATGGGCGCGATGTCCTCGAACAGCGCACCGGCGGCATCGTTGCGGTGCTGGGCCTCGTCGAAGCTGTCGACCTGTTCCATGATCCGGAGCGCGTTCTGCAGGCCGGTGCGATCGAATATGTCGCAGGTATGCACAGCCCAGGCTTCGAGCAAACGCCGCTCCATGCGCGGCAGCAGGGCCGGAGCGCGGCGGCCGAATTGCCAGGCAAGCGTGATGTGGGTGGAGGCGATGCGGCGTATCCAGCCGAGGATGAAGTCCTGCTCGTCGCGTGCCAGCAGGGCGAGTTCGGCGGCGAGCTGCTCGACCTTGAAATAGGTGAATTCGGTTTCCAGCCAGATATGGAGGTCGGCCTCCATGTCTGCGGGGGTTAGCGGTGCCAGCGCCATGATCAGTGCGACGCCATCAGAAGATGGATGAGGAGAGTTCCTGAATCGCTTTCAGCATGTCGGCATCGTCGGTGACCGCTTGCGCGACGGCAGCCTTGCAGGCGGTGACCGGGCTCACGCCGTCGGCGATCAGCTTGCCGGCATGGACCAGCAAACGGGTCGATGCGCCTTCCTCCAGTCCGCTGCCCTTGAGGTTGCGCGTCATCTGCGCAAAACGCACCAGGTTCTCGGCGGTAGCTTCGGACACGCCGGACTCGGCGGCGACGATGCGGCGTTCCAGTGCCGCAGAGGGGTAATCGAACTCCAGCGCGACAAAGCGTTGCCGGGTGGATTGTTTCAGGTCCTTGAGTACGCTCTGGTAGCCGGGATTGTAGGAGATGGCGAGGCAGAATTCGGGCGTGGCCTCGACGGTCTGGCCGAGTTTTTCCATCGGCAGGGTACGGCGATCATCGGCCAGCGGATGGATCACGACCATGGTGTCCTTGCGCGCCTCGACGATTTCGTCCAGATAACAGATGCCGCCACAGCGCACCGCACGCGTGAGCGGGCCATCAACCCACACGGTTTCGCCGCCCTTGACCAGATAGCGGCCGACCAGATCGGAGGCGGTAAGGTCGTCGTGACACGATACCGTGATCAGCGGACGTTTCAGTCGCCAGGCCATGTGTTCCATGAAGCGCGTTTTGCCGCAACCGGTGGGGCCCTTCAGCAAAACGGGAATTTGCTGGCGATAGGCGGCTTCAAACAGCTGGATTTCTTCGCCGACCGCTTCGTAATAGGGCTCTATTTCGATCAGGTGGTGCGCAGGGTCAAGCGTGCGGGAATTCATGGTCAGGGGCTTTCGGAATGGTGCGTCAGAAGCAGCCTGATTGCTGTTTCTTACGTTCGAGTTCGCGGACTTCCTCGTTCCACTTGTTCATTTGTTCCAGGGTGTAGCCCTTGCGGCGCGCCTGATCCATTTTGTCGAGCGCCTTGCCGAGTTTGTCGGATAGCGTGTCGCATTGCTTGGCGGACATGGCTTGGGCCGATTTCCCGGAGGGGTTCGTGCTCTTCACAATCTGTCGGGTTTCCATCTGCGTCGTGGCCGGTTCCGGAATGGCCTTGGCTGCCGCCGGTATGGCAGGTGGTGTGGCGACCTGCACGCGAGGCTTGTCGGGGATGGGTGGGGGATCGATTTCCAGCGTGCGGGATTCGCGCGCATTGCGGCAAGGCTGGTTGCTGTAGGTGATTTTTCCCTGCGCATCGATGCATTTGTTGAGCGTCGCCTGCGCCAACACGGCGGGAGGGCACAGGACCGACAACGCGAGCAGGATGAGCGCAGGGAATCGCATAGGTTTAATTCTCGTTAGAGTACTTGTCATCCTCAACGGCCATTTTTTTCTGAAATTCAGCTTCCTTGTTTTGTTCGGCCATGGCACGTTTGCGTTCCAGCCGTTTTTCGTACGCACCCGGGCGCTGCTCAACAAATTCTTCGCCGAACAGGGCGTGACGCAGAAAGTTCAGACCGAAGTCGAGCAGGGCTTCATCGTCGGCAATCAGCGTGGCCATGATTTCCACAGGAATATCGTAGGTGTCGTTGAAACTCGGGCTCATGACGAACGCGCGGAAACGGTCCACGTCGTAGCTCGCCATGAAGAACAACTGGTTGGAGACTGGTGTGGGCTTGCCGATGGAGGGTCCGGCTGATTTGCGCTTGACCACAAGTTGGCGCCAGGCATGGGCCTTCTGGTCATACTCGGTCACGCCCTGTTCGGTGCGATATTGTTCGATGGTTTGCGTCTTGTCTTCGAAATGACCGAGACAGTGTGACTCCCTCACCAAGGCGTAGGCGCTGCGATCGACGAATTCGTCCGAGCGGCGCATGGTGAGCAGGGCGACCGGATAGTAGCGGCACGCGGTGGGGCGGTCTTCATAGACGCCGCAGCCTTCCGGGGTCATGAACTGGCAGGCAGTTCCGCCCTCGACCGGATTCAGCTTGATGCCGGGCATGCCGTCCTTGTCCATCTCGAACGGGATCGAGTACTGCTTGAGGAACTCGCCTGACGACATGTCCAGGCGTTTTTTCAGCCGCAGCACGTCATAGGGGGTGAGCGGGATGTCGATGTTGCTGCAACAGGCATTCCAGCATTTGACGTTGCGATGGCAGCGAAACTGCAGCGTCGCATTTTCCGCCAGCATGGTGGGTTTGACCGGGCTGCCCGCAAAAGGGGAGTCGTCGATCATGTCCTTGAATTCATTTTCGTTCATTTCTTGCTACCTTCCGGGGCTCGCCCCAAATTCACTAACACACAGTCGAAACCGTCGTTTCTGATTCAATACGCTGTTTCTGATTCAGGGCGCTGTTTCCAATTCAGACCGCTAGGGTACGCGCTTTCGACAGGATGCTAAACCTTGTTGATCTTGCTGGTTTCTGTTCCGGAAAAAAACCGGGCGCCGTGAGGCGCCCGGAGTTTACTCGCTGACTAACGAATTAGTGAGCAGCGGGCTTGAACAGCTTGGTCTTGTCAACGATATCCACGTGGGCGCGCTTGAAGCAGTTCCACTGTTTGGAGTTCTTGTCGTAGACCGAGTTCACGAAGCAATGCCAATTCTCTTCATCGACAAAGTTCTTGTCCATGCGGTAGTAGAAGCCGGGGTAACGGCTTTCTTCACGGAACTGGATGTGCTTCATGTGGGCTTCCGCCGTAAGAATACGGTGGTAGTTTTCCCAGGCGCGCAGCAGTTCGTGCAGGTCCTTCGCACGCATCTTCTCGGCGTCTTCCTTCAGCATGCCGAGCTTGTCTTCTGCCACGGCCAACATGTTGGCGTTGGTCTTGTAGTAGGTTGCAACACCGGCCACATACTCGTCCATGATCTTCTGCAGACGGAACTGCAGCATCTTGGGCGTGATGTAGTTGGGGTTGACGTCGATTGCCGTGGTGTAGTCCTTGAATTCCAGGAACGTACGCACCGGCTTGTAGATGTCTTCCACCAGCTGCTCGACGGGGGTGTCGAGCTCGACCTTGTAGTCCTTGTTGTCGATGCAGTACTTGATCATCGACTTGGCGCACATGCGGCCTTCGGCGTGTGAGCCGGAGGAGAACTTGTGGCCGGATGCGCCCACGCCGTCACCAGCGGTGAACAGACCGTTGACCGTGGTCATCGAGCGGTAGCCCCAGTTCCAGCCCTTGGGCAGGTGAGCCGGGATCTTGCCAGCATCGGGGTGATCTTCGGAGGTCGGTGCGCCAACGTCGGTCGGACCCGATACCCAGATGCCGCAGCAACCGGAGTGCGAACCCAGCAGGTAGGGCTCGGTCGGCATGAGTTCGGAGTTCTTCTTCTCCGGCTCGATGTTCTCGCCCACCCAGATACCACACTGGCCGACGCACATGTCGAGGAAGTCTTCCCAGGCTTCAGCTTCCAGGTGCTTCACTTCGCGCGGGGTCAGGGTCTCACGCAGTTTGGCGAGAGCGGTCACGGTGTCCATGTAGATGGGGCCGCGGCCTTCTTGCATTTCCTTCAGCATCAGGTGGTTACGCAGACACGATGCGGGAACGGCTGCCTGTCCGTAGGGAGGGTAGTCGTTCAGCAGTTCCTTGTTCTTCACCATGTAGACTTCGCCGTAGGCGTTGACAGCCTGGGCTTTGAACAGCAGGAACCATGCGCCAACCGGGCCGTAACCGTCCTTGAAGCGGGCGGGCACGAAACGGTTTTCCATCATGGTCAGCTCGGCGCCAGCTTCGGCAGCCATAGCGTAGGTCGAACCTGCGTTCCACACTGGGTACCAGGCACGGCCGGTACCTTCACCGACTGAACGCGGACGGAAGATGTTCACGCAACCACCAGCAGCCAGCAGAATGGCCTTGGCCTTGTACACCACGACTTTATGGTCGCGGGTCGAGAAGCCGACGGCACCGGCGATGCGGTTGGGGTCGTTCTTGTCGTTGACCAGCTTGACGATGAAAATGCGCTCCTGGATGCGGTCCATGCCGAGTGCCTTTTTGGCGGCCTCAGCCACGATCCACTTGTAGGATTCACCGTTGATCATGATCTGCCATTTGCCGGAACGCACGGGCTTGCCGCCGTCCTTCAGTGAGGGCAGACCCTGGGCGCCGTCATGACGCTCGCCGTTTTCGTCGGTTTTCCAGATGGGCAGGCCCCACTCTTCAAACAGGTGCACGGAGTCATCCACGTTGCGGCCCAGGTCATAGGCCAGGTCGTCACGGGTGATACCCATCAGGTCGTTGGAGACCATGCGGGCGTAGTCAGCGGGATCCTGCTCGGAACCGATGTAGGTGTTGATCGCGGACAGACCCTGCGCAACAGCGCCGGAACGGTCCATAGCGGCCTTGTCGACCAGCTTGATCTTCAGGTCCATGCCCATTTCGGCTTTGGCCGCATCGGCCCAGCGCATAACTTCATAAGCGGCGCCGCAGCATGCCATGCCACCGCCGATCAGGAGGATGTCTACTTCCTCCTGGATAACTTCGGGATTACCAAATTCTCCAGCCATTTCAATTACCTCTCTATTTAACCGGGATTACTTACGGATCAGTTCGGCAGGGTTGCCAGCACGGTAACCACCCATCATGTCGCGGGTGAACGAGCCAATCGCGTCGATGTCAGCCATCTTGGGCATGGGCTTGCCGCCGTAGCAGTCAATGGAGCCCTCGGGCGTGGTGCGGATCGGGAACTTGAAGCGCTTCAGCACGCCGTTGCGGAACTTGATCGTCCACATGATGGAGTCGGAACCACGCAGCGGTTGCACCATGCCGCCCAGCGGCACGACGTCAGCGTAGTGACGGCATTCGATAGCCTGCTGCGGGCAAATCTTCACGCAGGAATAACACTCCCAGCACTGCTCGGGTTCCTGGTTGAATGCGCGCATGGCATGGCCGGTTTCCGAACCGTCTTTGTCCAGCTTCATCAGATCGTGCGGGCAGATGTACATGCAAGCGGTCTTATCCTGACCTTTGCAGCCGTCGCACTTATCGGTACGAACATAGGTTGGCATTAAAATCTCCTTCTTGGTTAGCTAACAATCCGCGACCGTCGCGGTCCGCTTAGAACTGAACCCGTCCTTGGCCGGGGCGACTCGCGAATCCGCTTCCGGTAGGCTCGTGTCCTAAAACCATTTCCCTGTCAGACAACTCTCGTTATCAATAGGGATATCCTGGACGGCATCGCTGCCGTCCAGGAAAAATCATGCAGCCGAGTGGCCTTTCAACTCGATCTTGACGT
This sequence comes from Thiobacillus sp., assembly GCA_019911765.1. Lineage (GTDB taxonomy): Bacteria > Pseudomonadota > Gammaproteobacteria > Burkholderiales > Thiobacillaceae > Thiobacillus. Next base: position 2,728 of record JAIOJU010000274.1, on the reverse strand, counting down.
TTTGCTCAGCTGACAGACCAGCATAGTACTTCTGCAGCACCTTGGCGACTTCAGGGCGGCTGAACTCGACCGGCAGGTCCTGGCCTTCGGACAGCATTGCGCGAACCTTGGTGCCAGACAACAGAATGCGGTCGTCCTTGGTATGCGGGCAGGTGCGCTGCGAAGCCATGCCACCGCACTTGTTGCACCAGAAGGTCCAGTCGATGTTCATGTTGGTGGTTTCGAGCGAGCCAGCGGGGATCTCGTCAAAGATCTTCTGGGCATCGAAGGGGCCATAGTAGTCGCCCACGCCTGCATGGTCACGGCCGACGATCAGGTGCGAACAGCCATAGTTCTGGCGGAACAGGGCATGCAGCAGCGCTTCGCGCGGGCCGGCATAGCGCATGTCGAGCGGATAGCCCGCCTGGATCACGGTGTTGGGTGCGAAATAGTTTTCGACCAGGGTGCTGATAGCCTCGGAACGGACTTCTGCAGGAATGTCGCCTGGCTTCAGCGCGCCCAGCAGGGAATGAACCAGTACGCCATCCATGGTTTCGATGGCAATCTTGGCCAGGTATTCGTGTGAGCGGTGCATCGGGTTGCGGGTCTGGAAGGCAGCCACTCTGGACCAGCCTTTTTGCTCGAACGCGGCACGGGTCTCGGCCGGGGTCATGAACTGATCGCCGTATTCTTCCTTGAAGCCGCCGGTGGACAGAACCTTGACCGGACCGGCCAGGTTGTGTGCGCCTTGTTCCATGACCATCTTTACGCCGGGGTGCTCCATGTCGGTGGTCTTGTAGACCTGCATGCACTCGTGCGCCTTGTCGATGCTGTATTTCTCGGTCACCTTCATGGTGCCAAGGATGGCATCAGTTTCGCAGTCCACCAGAGCGATGTCGTCGCCAGCCTTGATGCCATCGTCATTGGTCGACAGCGTGACGGGGATGGGCCAGAACAGGCCGTTGGCCATTTTGTAGCCATCGCATACGCCTTCCCAGTCGGCGTGGGTCATGAAGCCCTGGAGCGGGGTGAAGCCACCGATGCCCATCATGATGAGGTCGCCGGTTTCACGCGAAGACATTTTGACTTTTGGCAGCGAGGCCGCGCGGGCTTTTTCTGCGGTGAGTGCATCGCCTGTCAGCAGCAGGGGTTTGAGTTCGCCGCCACCGTGTGGGCGTACCAGTTTGGACATGCCGTCTCCTTGGACTTAATGGGGGTATTAGAGTTCGAGCAGCATAGCACCTGGGCTGGTGCCTGAATAATGCTTTATTTTTATTTGAGGATAAGCCGGTTTGATATTGATTAAGCAATAAAAGAGCCTGGAAATAACAGGCTCTTTTATTTAAATCAATGTCTTATGCGTCGAAAAAGGCGGGCATATCGGACTGTTCGGTCTTAATAACATCGACCCAGGCGGGCTTGGTGTCGCCACCTGCGGCCGCCAGCTTCTTGGTTTCTTCGTAAAGCATTTTCCAGCGGTTGTAGAGACAGTCGCTGACCTTGCGCATGCCAGAATCAAAATAGGAATTATGGAGATCGCCCACGGTGCGGGTGAAGGCCTCCATTTGTTCCAGCAGATTGTGGGGGTAGCCGTGGCGGTTGGGGTCGGCATATTTGACCATTTCGCGCTTGACCGCACGCACGAAAACTTTCTGGCCTTCGGAAAGGTCGCTTTCAGTGCGCGGTGCGCCGCCAAAATTCATGACTTCATGAATAAATCCATTTAGACGTTCACCAAAATCGAAGTTGGCATAGTCGACGGGTTGCATAAATCCTCCATTTTTCGAATTGATGTACTCGGGTGCGGCCTTAAAGGCTGGATGTGACTCCGGCGTTTATCCTACCTTGCGAGACAAGCCTGTCCAGCCTGTTTTCGAGACCGGAACATAATTATCGTTTAAGCCCTTGAATCCAGCGGGAATAAATTTTGTCAGCCAGTTGGTGTAACTGGGCAGTGCGTGCAGGGATGTCCGCCTGGATGGATTCGGGAGACTGCACGCCCGGACTGTTGCTGGCAGCGATTTCCGGTGCGCCGTGCTCGCACCAGCTGGCAATGAGTTCGGGCGTCATTTCGACGTGGCACTGCATGGCGATGTGGCGGTCATTCAGGACGTAGGCCTGGTTGGCGCAGTATGTACTTTCCAGAATGCGGATGGCGCCAGGCGGCAGGGTGAAGGTTTCGCCATGCCAGTGAAAGGCCGGCATGGGAGCAGGGTTTTCGCCCAGCCAGGGGCGAGCCGTGTCGACGTCGGTGATGCGGACATCGCCCCAGCCGATTTCCTTGACGGGATTGGGGCCCACCGTTGCGCCCAGCGCCCTGGACATCAGTTGCCCGCCCAGACAGTGGCCGATCACCGGCACATCTGCCGCAACAGCCTGACGAATCAGGGCCAATTCGGAAGAAATCCAGGGCAGATCGTCATTGACGCTCATCGGTCCGCCCATCAAGCACAGGCCGGAAACGCCGTTAAGGTTGTCGGGGACCGCATCACCGGCGTCTATGCGCACCAGTTGCCAGGGTATGCCGTGGCGATCCAGAAACGTGGTGAAATACCCGGGCCCCTCGATGGGGAAATGCCGAAAAATCAGAACAGGATGCACGATGTCTCTCAAGCAAAAATCAACGGTGGTCATGATAGCGGCTGGCTGGCTGGCATGCACCTCCGCATTGGCCGCGAGCGTGTCGGTCATGGGCCTGTTCAAGGACAAGGCCATCGTCAGTATCGATGGTGGCAAGCCGCGTACGCTC